>CALIIP010000052.1 GCA_938018045.1 uncultured Flavobacteriaceae bacterium | reverse complement strand
CAAAGTAACTGATGGTCCAAAACTTGTTCCTGAAGATGTCGAAATTTCAAAATTGGTTGGAGCAGTTACTAAAATATCGTTGGTTAAATTACTTCCTTCAACTGTAAATGTTTGCTCTGTTGATGGCCCAAAACCTACCGTGTAATCTAATCCTGTTTGTGATGTTGTACTTGTTGTTATTGTTGGAATTATTGTTCCAACAGTCCAAGAAACATCATCAATAACAATCTGACTAGATCCTACTGATCTAAACTCAACACTAACGCTTCCTGTTTCATTTGCAGTAAAAGTTCTAGTGAAATTTGTAGTCATTGCTGCTAGAGTATAACTTTCATATAAACTCCCACCAACATAAACTTCTATACTTCTATCAGATGCATTACCTCCTGTAAAATAAGAACTTGCTGTATAAGTTAAATCACCAACACCATTTGAATCAGATGTTGCACTTACATTTCTAGTTCCAGAAGAACCAAAACCAATTGTTCTTCCTGTAATGTTATCTACTGAAGTAACTGTTCTTGCTCCATTATAAGTCCAAGTTACTCCATTATCTCCAACATATGTCCCAGAACTATATGTACTTCCAGATGCGTTTAAATTTGTAAACGTTTCCGAACCTTGCCCAAAAGAAACATTGGACACAAAAAGAGAAACTATAAAAATAAAATAAAGTAATTTTTTCTTCATATTATTATTGCAAGGGACTACAAATATAAAAATAATTTGCATTTCTATCAAACTTGTTCTCAGCAGTTTATTAACAAACTCTACTATTTATTAAAATTTCTAATTTTTCTTACCTTGCAACAATGAATTCTCAAAAATCATATACTATAGAAGAAGCAAAACGCGCATTGGAACGTTATTGTGTTTATCAAGATAGGTGTCACAAA
Source organism: uncultured Flavobacteriaceae bacterium (assembly GCA_938018045.1). Lineage (GTDB taxonomy): Bacteria > Bacteroidota > Bacteroidia > Flavobacteriales > Flavobacteriaceae > Urechidicola. Next base: position 8,814 of record CALIIP010000052.1, on the reverse strand, counting down.
GAAATTACTTCAAAACTATATGATTACAGGATGATTCCTGAGACACATGACATCATTATTGTACATCTTATTGAACATGATTTTTTAAATGAAGAACGCTTTTCTAAAAGTTTCGCCAGAGGTAAATTCAGAATAAAAAAATGGGGTAAACAACGAATTGTTCGCGAATTAAAATTCAGAGATATCTCTGCTTACAATATAAAAACCGCATTGAAAGAGATTGATGAAACAGATTACATCAATACTTTCAACGAACTTGCCCAAAAACGGTTTGATGCAATTAAAGAAACTAATACTCAAAAGAAGCGAAAAAAATTAGCAGATTACTTACTCTATCGAGGTTGGGAATCAAATTTGGTTTATGCCAAAATCAATGAATTAATTAAATAAAAAAAAGCGTCCATAATTGGACGCTTTTTTTATTTAATTAATTGTTTTTATTACCAAATTCTAACTCTATCCTCTGGCTTTAAATACATTTCATCTCCTTCTTTGATATCAAACGCTGCATAAAAAGCATCTACATTTTGTAAAGGCATTACCGCTCTGTACATTCCTGGAGAGTGTGTGTTTGTTTTAATCTGATTTCTCAAAGCTTCTTCGGTATACTTAGTTCTCCAAACTGTTCCCCAAGACATAAAGAAACGTTGTTCTGGAGTAAAACCATCAATTGACTCAGTTTTACCGCTTTCTTTTAATGCAATTTGAAGTCCGTCATAAGCAGCACTAATACCACCTAAATCTCCAATATTTTCACCTAAAGTATATTTACCATTTAACTTAACGTTTGGTAATGCTTCAACAGCACTATACTGCTCTTCTAGTTGTGTTCCTAAAGCCGTAAACTTTGTTAAATCATCTTCTGTCCACCAGTTATTTAAATTTCCGTCTGCGTCATATCGAGATCCTGAATCATCAAAACAATGAGATATTTCATGTCCAATAACTGCACCAATTCCTCCATAATTTACAGCATCATCTGCTTGGTAGTTATAGAAAGGAGGTTGTAAGATTGCCGCTGGAAATACAATTTCGTTATAAGGAGGCATAAAGTATGCGTTTACTACTTGAGGAGCCATCATCCACTCACTTTTATCAACTTCTTTTCCAAGTTTTGCCCAATCTTCTTTAAAGTTCCATTTCTTTAAATTCAAAGTATTATCAAAATAAGTTCCTCCGTTTTTAACACTTGTAGATTCAAGTGCTGAATAATCTTTCCATTTATCTGGATACGCTATTTTGACGCTCATTTTATTTAACTTCTCTTTTGCTTTTTCCTTAGTCTCAGGAGTCATCCAATCAAGATTGTCAATACGATTTCTAAATGCAAGCATAACATTATCAATCATTTTCTTTGCTTTTTCTTTTGCTTCTGGCGGAAATTTAGCATCAACATATAACTTTCCTAGTGCTTCTCCAATACTTCCATTTAATGTACCTAATGCTCTTTCTTCACGATCCCTCATTGCTTTAGCACCTCTTAAATCTCTTCCGTAGAATTCCCAATTTGCTTTTTCAACATCAGTTGATAAATATCCTGCATTTACATCAATTACTGACCAACGTAAATAATTTTTCCAATCTTCAATATTATTTTCTTTTAATATGCTTTCTAAAGCAACAAAATATCCTGGATCAGTAACAATTACAGTATCTAAACTTGTTGCACCGATTCCGTCAAAATATGCTCTCCAATCGATTGAAGGTGTCATTTTGTTTAAGTCATCCATAGATTTTGGATTGAAACGTTTACGTGCATCTCTCCTGTCTTCCTTTGTCATTCTTGGCGCTGCCATACGAGTTTCAAACGCTAAAATTTTATCTGCATTTGCCTTTGCTTCCTCTTCTGACTCTCCTATATATTGCATCATGCGAGCAATATGAGCACGATACTTCTCTCTTTTCGCCTTTGTATCTTCATCTGTATCTACATAATAATCTCTAGATAAACCAAGTGTTCCTCCACCTAAATATCCAGCGTTTATGTTACTGTTTTTTGGGTGAGATCCAACACCAACACCAAAGAAACCGATACCTCCAAAAGGTTCCATTTCTATCAATAATTTTTGTAAATCATCGATATTTTGTAAAGCATCAACTTTTGCTAAATAAGGTTTTAAAGGGTTAATTCCTTGCTTATCTCTTGCTACAGTGTCCATGATAGACTCAAAAAGATTTACTGCTTTTTGCTGATCTGTCATAGTTTTAACACCAGAAGCATCTTTTAAAGTAGATTCTCCTTTTGCGATCGCTTCTTTTAAAATTGCCAATGCATCTGCATCCGTTTTTTTACGCAATTCATTAAAACTTCCCCAAGAAGTTTGATCAGAAGGAATTTCAGTGTTATCTAACCATGTTCCATTTACATGTCTAAAGAAATCATCTTTAGGACTTGTGCTTTTGTCCATTTTTGCAAGGTCAATACCTGGAACTTTTGGTGTTTCTGCTTCTTTTTTACAAGAAGTTAAAGTGACACCTGCAGCAATGACAATAGTTAAAAGTCCTGCTTTGATAAAATTTGTTTTCATATTTATTGATAATTTAGTTTTTATTTTTTCGCTAATTTAGTTTAAATCTATGTTTATTAGCGATTTAAAAGTCATATTAATATTTATTTAAGAGGCTATTCCTTTTTTAAAATATCTTTTTTTGATGGTGTGTTTTCTTTTAACTTTTTTGTGTTAATTTTTTTGAAAGGCGCTTTTTTCTTAAAATTTTTAGGGATACTTTTTTTAAGAACTTGCTTTTTATCAATTACTTTCTTATTTGAATTAAGCGTTTGATCAATACTTTCTATAGGCTCAATTGAACCGACAGATTGAGTCTCAATATCTAATTCACGCTCATATTCTTCAATTTTATAGATAATGTTAATCTTCTCATTTAAAGCCGAAAAAGCATCTAAAACACTTGTCACTTCAGTCATCACTTCTTCTTCTGAAATATTTGGTATTGTTGACATATCATCCAATCGTAAGGCATGATTTCGCAATACATTAAATCTAATTTTTATATCAGGACGGTCTAACTTCTTAACATCAATAGTGTCTGAGGCATTTTCAACCAATTCTGCAAGTTCCATCGCATTCAACAATGCTTGGCTTTTAGTAGTCTTATTGTATCCATCAATTTTAGATTGTATCATTTGATACTCTAACCATGTTTCTGTTTGTTCTTTTGCTGTTGGCGAAAGTGTAATTCCGATGCTACTTACATTCACATCTTGTTGCGCTAGACTATCAATCAAGTCATTGGTCGCTTCAAGTTCTTTTTTATCAGACGAACAAGAAAATGCCAAAAATAGCACTAATACTATGTAAATAAACTGTCTATTCATATTTTCGAAGTGTGTAAAAATAGTAATTATTCTACTCTTACTAAAAGTTTTAACAATTGTTTATCTACTTTTGTCGCTCATAAAAATAATCACTATTTAATATGCTTGTTGACTTTGCAAAACTGCCCAACTATTCTAAAATTTGGATTTACCAATCTAGTAGAAAATTTTATCCAGAAGAAATAAAAGAAATTTCTCAAAAAATAGAAGGTTTTTTAACTTCTTGGGATGATAGTGGTGCAAAAGTTATCGCGTCCTATCAATTAAAATATGATCGTTTTATCATTTTTGCAGTTGATCAAACAATAGAATCTCTTTCTGTTGATGCAATTGATGAGTCAGTAATGTTCATATTATCATTACAAGCAACTTACGAAGTAGAACTTCTAGACAAGTTAAATGTTTCATTTAAACAAGGTGAATTTGTGCAATACAAAGACTTAAAAGAATTTCAAAAATTGGTAAAAAAGAAGGCTGTTTCTGCAAAAACAATTGTTTTTAATAATCTGATTAATACAAAAGAAGAGTTAGAAAATAATTGGGAAATTCCAATTACTGAGAGTTGGCACAATCGATTTTTATAATCAAGTAGTATGAATTTTAAAAAAATAATTCAAGAAACATATCAAGAGGTTAAAAGTATAGATGATAACGGAAAAGTAGCATCTTATATTCCTGAATTGGCTTGTATCAATTCAGAAAAATTTGGAATACATATCTCATCAATCAATAATGACAATTTCGGAATCGGAGATTATAAAGATCAATTCTCAATTCAAAGTATCGCAAAAGTATTAGCGTTAAGTTTAGCCTATCATATTGTTGGTGAGAAAATATGGGAAAGACTTGGTGTAGAACCTTCTGGAACGGCTTTTAATTCGCTCGTTCAACTGGAAGCAAATAAAGGTATTCCTAGAAATCCGTTTGTAAATGCTGGCGCTATTGTAATTTCTGATATTCTTATTAGTAATTTAAAAAACCCTAAAGAAGATTTTTTAGCATTTGTGAGAAGTATTTCTAATAACTCAGAGTTAAATTATTCGGCTGAAGTCGCAGCATCAGAAAAGAAAACGGGATTTCTAAATATTGCATTATGTAATTTTATTAAATCCTTTGGAAATATTAAAAATGACCCTTCGGATGTCTTAGATTTCTATTTTGATCTTTGCTCTCTTGAGATGAATTGCAAAGAACTTTCTGAAGTATTCTTGTTTTTGGCAAACAACGGAAATTCTACAATAGATAACAATTCCATTCTCACAAATAGCGAATCTAAAAGGATAAATTCGTTAATGCTTACTTGTGGTTTTTATGACGAGTCAGGAGAATTTGCTTTTAAAGTTGGTCTACCAGGAAAAAGTGGTGTTGGCGGAGGAATTATAGCTGTTCTTCCAGATCAATATGCGATTGCTGTTTGGAGTCCGAAATTAAATGAGAAAGGAAATTCTTTTAAAGGAATGAAATTTCTTGAGGAGTTTACTACAAAATCTGATTTGTCAATATTTTAGTGCTAAAAATTCAAAATAGTGCTTTAAAACCAAGTTTGGGGCTTCTATTAAAGGGAAATGTCCAATATCTTTTAACTCTACAACATCAGCGTTTGGTATTAATTCTTTATATCTATCCGCTATATGTTGTCCTGAAATAGGATCATAAACTCCATTAATTAATCGAACAGGAATCTTTGACTGTTGAATGGCTTTTACCCATCGCTCTCTATTATTTACTCGTTCTTTCATATAACGAATCAAAAGATGGAAAACATATTTTCCGCCATTATAGTTAATTAAACTCCAAAACTCATCTAATTCGTTTTCGGTTGGTTGTGTTTTTGGTCCAAAAATGGTTTTGAAATTTTTACCTAATTTTTTGCGTGTAAATAATCTACTAACAATACTTCCTAATGGACTCATTAGTAGTTTTTGAATTAATAAAGGCTTGTGTGTTTCTGGAAATAAACCGCCGTTTAAAAAGCAGATAGTAGTTATTTCTAGCCCTTTTTCTTTATTTAGAATGCGGTTATTATATCTTGCCAATAATTCCTGAGCAACAGTATCGCCATAGTCATGACAGATAATCTTGACTTTGTTTACTTGCTTATGAGTTAGAAAATCTTCGATCAAATTGGCTTGATCAAAAATACTGTAATTGTATTTTTTAGGCTTCGCTGAAAACCCAAAACCAATCATATCTAACGTTAGTACTCTATGATTCGCGGTAAGTTGAATCCACATTTTATGCCAATCAAAAGATGCTGTTGGAAAACCATGTATAGCAAGAATTACATCACCATTTCCTTCATCGACATTAAATATATTATGTGACTTATAGTTAAAATATTCTCCTTTATTTTTCCAATCCAATAAAGTCATATCTGTATATTATAATTGTTCCTTCAAGCCTTCAATAAAACTTTCAACAGTTTGTGCATCATCAACTGAGAAATTACCAATCTTTGTTCTTCTAAGTGCAGATAAATGTCCGCCAGAATTTAATGCTTGTCCGAAATCAAAAGCTAAAGAACGAATATATGTTCCTTTACTACACACAACTCTAAAATCAATGTTTGGCATGTCTATTTTAGTGATTTCAAAAGTTGAAATGGTTATTTTACGAGTTTTTATTTCAACTGTTTCTCCTGCTCTAGCAATTTCATACAATTTTTTTCCATCTTTTTTCAGTGCAGAAAAAATGGGTGGTTTTTGATCTATTGTTCCTGTAAATTGCTTTGTAGTTTCTTGTATCTGCTCATTAGTAATATGATCTGTAGGGAAAGTTTCGTTGATTTCAGTTTCTAGATCATAACTTGGTGTTGTTCCTCCAACAGTTATAGTTCCTGTATATTCTTTTTCTTGTGCTTGATAGGTGTCGATTTTCTTTGTAAATTTTCCTGTACACAAGATTAACAATCCTGTTGCCAAAGGATCTAAAGTTCCGGCATGACCAACTTTTATTTTCTTGATATTAAATTTCTGACGTATTTCCCAACGTAGTTTATTCACTACTTGAAATGAAGTCCAATTTAATGGTTTGTCAATCAATAATAGTTGTCCGTTTTGAAAGTCTTCAAGTGTTTTCATTCAAATAAATTAATTCATCAATGCATACGTTATTGCAATGACTCCAACAACTGCGCAATACAATGCAAAATAAGAAAGTTTACTCTTTTTTACCAATGAGATCATCCAAGTACAAGCAAATAATCCTGAAACGAATGCTGCAATAAATCCGACAGAAAATATCCCTATTTGCGAACTTTCTAAACTTATTCCTCCGCTTAAAATATCTTTGGCTACTTTTCCAAAAATTAAAGGCACAACCATCAAAAATGAAAATTTTGCTGCTTTTGTTCTATCTATTCCCAATAAAACCGCTGTTGATATGGTTGCTCCAGAACGTGAAATTCCTGGTAACATGGCGATTGCTTGTGAAACTCCTATTATAAATGCACTTCCAAAAGAAGTGTTTTTGTCTGTGTTTTGGGCTTTATCTGCAAATAAAAGTAGTAATGCTGTAATGATTAGCATAAAACCAACAAGTAAAATTTGTCCGCCAAAAAAAGATGCTAGTTTGTCTTCAAAAAAGAAACCAATCATTGCTGCTGGAAGCATCGAAATAATAATTTTTAAAGAGAATTGTGTTTCTTCATTCCATTTAAACTGGAATAACCCTTTAAATATTTCAACAATTTCTTTTCTAAAAATCACGATCGTACTCAAAGCAGTTGCAAAATGTAAAATTACGGTGAATGTTAGGCTTTCTTCAGGTAAAGAATCGTCTCCTAAAATGGCTTTCATCAATTCTAAATGTCCGCTCGATGAAACAGGTAAAAACTCGGTTAAACCTTGAATAATTCCTAAAATAATCGCCTCTAAATAACTCATTATTTTTTACCCTTGGCAAGTATAGCATAGACCTCAATCGCAAGACCTATCAACACTAAAGTTGGTGCCAATCTGATTCTCTGGAAGTTGTAAATCTCTTCGTTAAAAACGTTTGGATCGTCACTTCCGCCTCCAGCCATCAATATAAATCCGAGCGCAATAACTGCCAATCCAATAAGCATTAACCTATAATTTTTCTTTTCGAAAAGGAAAGTTTCCTTCACTTCATTTTTATCTTTCTTGTCTCCCATGCTTAATAATATAAATCTTCGGTTCTTAAGTTCAAGAAGCGTCTTGTTGCAAAAAATGTACTCAATAATGTTATAAATATTCCGGTTAATAAAATTGCTCCAAACAGAATCGCCAATAGCATTTTATCGTCCATTATTTTTATTTCTGGTAAAGTTTTGTTCATATAATACATGACACCTACAATTCCAGAAATTGCTACCAAAGAGCCAATAACACCAAGTTGAACACCTTTCCAAAGAAATGGTTTTCTGATAAACCCTTTTGTAGCGCCAACCATTTGCATCGTTTTGATGGTAAATCGTTTTGAATATACAGACAATCGAATTGCACTGTTAATCAAAACTACAGCAATCAACATAAAAAGTCCGCTGAAAATTAATACCCAAAAACTAATTCGCTTAATGTTTTTTGTCAATAAATCAATCAAAGACTTATCATATGATACTTCAAAAACATTTTTATCTTTTGATAATTCTGTATCAATTTCCGCCATTTTTTCTGGTGTTACAAAATCTGATTTTATATAAATATTTATTGCGTTTTTCAAAGGATTTTCTCCTAAATACTCAATAAAATCTTCGCCAATATCTTTACTGTATGCAACAGCTGCAGAATCTTTCGATACAAAATCGACTGATTTGGCATATTCTTTCTTTTCTAAATTTGCCTGTAATTGCTTGATGTCTTTTTCTTTGGCGCTATCATTTAAAAAAGCAGTGATTGCAACTTGCTCTTTAAAATGATCAGAAATTGTTTTGGTTTTTAACACTAATAAACCTAACAAACCTAATAAAAATAATACCAATGCAATACTTACAACAACCGATAAGTACGATGATCGTAAGCGACGTTTTTGATATTTTTCAAATGATTTTGACATTTATTCTTTAGAAATTTTGTGCAAGATACGAATTAGCATTGAAAATTAAATGATTGAAATTTCAAAGATTTTATTCGAAGTTATAATTAGCATTTTAACGCTTCAACTTTTAAAATATTATTCAATCTCTTGGCACAATTCAATTAATACACCATTTGTTGATTTTGGATGTAAAAAAGCAACCAATTTATTGTCTGCCCCTTTTTTAGGTGTTTCATTTAGCACTATAAATCCTTCAGATTTTAACCTTTTAATTTCTGAAACAATATCATTGACAGCAAAAGCAATATGATGTACACCTTCGCCTTTCTTTTCTATAAATTTTGCTATCGGACTTTCTAAACTTGTTGCTTGAAGCAACTCAATTTTGTTAGGTCCAACTTTAAAAAAAGATGTTATCACTCCTTCGCTTGCTACTTCTTCAATTTTATAATGTTCTTTTCCAAAAAGTGATGCAAACA
>CALIIP010000051.1 GCA_938018045.1 uncultured Flavobacteriaceae bacterium | reverse complement strand
TGCTCAAAAAAGTGTGTTTTAATATGGTACAACAAAAATACTCATTCCTTTTTGATGTTTATAATTGCACTGCGTTTTTCTTTCGTCATAAAAGTGTATTTTTACATAAATATCCTTACAATTATGCTTAGATTTTCTTTTTTGATGTTGTTGTTTTTAGTCCCTCAACTTATTTTTGCTGCTGAAAAAGATTCATGTAAAACAAGTGTAAAAGAACTTATACAACCAACACACTTAAAAAAAGGAGATACCATTCTAATTTTAGCTCCTGCAGGAAAAATTACAAGTAAAGAGTCAATTCAATCTGGAATAGATTTGGCGAAAAAATGGGGATTAAAGGTTGTTTTTGGCAAGCATTTATTCACTATAAATCACACTTTTGCTGGAACAGACGAACAGCGTTTAAGTGATTTGCAAAATGCGCTGGATAATCCAAACATTAAAGCAATTTGGAGCGCTCGAGGAGGTTACGGATTAGTTCGAATTATTGACGATCTAGATTTTACGGAATTTATAAAACATCCGAAATGGATAATTGGTTATTCTGATGTAACCATTTTACATAATAAACTTCACAATCTAGGCTATCAAACTGTACATGGTCAAATGCCTAAAACACTTGATTTGAGTAATTCTATTCAAGGCGAATCTATTATTTCTTTGAAAAAAACATTGTTTGGAGAAGATTTGAAATATAAACTTCCAACATCCGAAAGAAATAGAAAAGGAAAAAGTAACGGTCAACTTATTGGCGGAAACCTGTCGATTTTATATAGTATGTTAGGCTCTGAAACTTCACTTGATATGAATGGTAAAATTTTGTTTATTGAAGATGTTGGTGAAGCATTGTACCATATAGATCGAATGCTAATTAGCCTTAAAAGAGCAGGTTATTTTAAGCAGTGTAAAGGGTTGATTGTTGGAAATTTTCAGTTGAAAAAAAATGAAGGAAACAAGTTTGGAAAAACGTTAGAAGATATTGTTTTAGATGCTGTCGAAGGCACCGATTTTCCTGTGGTATTTAATTTTCCTGCAGGTCACGTTGATGACAATCGCACATTGATTTTAGGCTCTGAAATTGAACTAAAAGTTAATGATAGTAAGGTTAAAATTTCTTTTAATTAACTATGGCGCAACACAATGAATTAGGGAAAAAAGGAGAAGAACTCGCTATAGATTATCTCATAAAAAAAGGATATACGATCAGAGATAAAAATTGGCGTTTTCAAAAAGCTGAAGTTGATATTATTGCACAAAAAGAAAACATTCTTGCAGTTGTAGAAGTTAAAACGCGTTCAACTAATTATTTTGGGAATCCGCAAGACTTTGTAAATCCGAAAAAAATAAAATTATTGGTAACTGCTATCAATGAATATGTGATTTCTAAAGATCTTGATGTTGAAGTCCGTTTTGATATTATTGGAATCATCAAAACAAAAAAAGAATTAAAAATTGAGCATCATGAAGATGCTTTTTTATATTTTTAATGCTTTATCAATCTCTATTGATAATACCTCATCAATATTATGAGAAGTGCCTTCAAACAAAAAAGAAACAACTCCTTTTTTATCAATTATAGCGTGTGTAGGATAGCGTCTCAAAGGATTATAATCTTTTAGCATTTCGTATGAACTCGACATTACTACGTATTTAAAATCTACTTTTTTAACAAATTTCTCTAACTTACTTTTACTATTTGGTGAAGGCGCGATAAAGACAATATCATCTCTATCCTCATACTTTTCTACCAACTTATTTACTGCAGGAATTTCTTGTAAGCATGGTGTACACTCTTTAAACCACATTTTAATAACTACTACTTTGTCTTTGTAATCGTTTAAATTACTTGTAGATCCGTCAAGTGCATATAATTTAAAATCAGATGCTTTTTCACCTAATTTGATTTCTTGAGCATGCGAAATTTGAAAAACAAAACAGCATAAAAAAGTGTATAGAAATGACTTCATTTTAAAAGTTTAAAGGTTTTAAAAAACTTATTCTTTACCTAAGATAGCAAGTAAATCTGCTAATTCGTCTGGTTTAGAAACAATCTTTTTGTCTTTATCTAAAACAAAATAACTTGGCGTTGAGTGAATATCATAGCTACGTGCAATTTTATTTTCCCATTTGTTTAAACCAAGAATGTTGATCCAATTATCCATTAAATCTGTATGATGGTCAAATCCAAACTTATCATCTTCAAGTGCAATGGCTATTACTTTTACACTATCCTTTTCTTTTGTGAATTCGTATAACTCTGGAATCTCTTTTAAACAATGTGAACATGTAGTACTCCAAAATGTTACTATGTATGTTTCATCTTCATCTAAATCAGATAATTTCATTGTTTTATCACCTTCTTTCCAAGTGATTTCTGGCGCAACACTTCCTAATGATACACTGAGCATCTTATTAATCTCTGAAATGAATTTTGTGTCCTTATGCTCTATAGGAAGTATATCATAATGTTTTTCTTTAACAAAAGCGACCATTTCTAATTCCTCTTGTCCTGCCAAAGCATATAATAACGCACTTAAAATTTCACTTTTAACTAAGTAATTTTCTCCAACCTTTTGCATTACATCATTAATTGCCTTTTCTCTCAACTCATTCTGAATTTTTGAATCTTCAGATCCATTAATAAAAAATATGTATTCAATGGCCTTGTCAATAAAAATTGAAGAGTTTAATAATACCTTATTATCAAAATCTATATAATCAAAAAAGTGTGATTCTAATGATTCTAAATATTGGGCAGGAGTTTCTAGTAACTTTAGACTATTGTATTTTCTTGATATTTTAATAAATTCTTGAGCCAATTTACCTTCAGATTCTTTTTCGAAATAATCTTGTAAATCAGTTGTCTCTTTTACTTTTTTAGAATATTTTTTTACAAATGGTTTCTTATCTTCAGCACTAAAATAAGTCGCTTGTAATGAATCAATTTTTGATTGCTGATTATTAATTGCTATCAAATATGATTGGTATATTTTATTCTCTTCTGATTGAGAAAAATGTGCTGTTTCTTCTGGTAAGTTCGGATTAAACGTTACCGAAATTGACTCTTTATTATACAAAAAATCTAGATAACCTCCATTATCCATATCATAAAAAGCACGATATGTTCCTGGAGAAAATTTTTCGTCAATTGGAAGTTTAAATTCACCTTCTTCAAGGTTAGCATTTGAAACATATTGTTGTTTTGCTCCGTTTATTTTATACAACATCATCCATTTATAACCTTCAACTGGTTCCATTTTTACACGCAATGTGTCTTGTGCATTCGCAGAAAACGACACTAAGAATAAGGCAATTACTAACTTTTTTATCATTTGATTCTTATTTATATATAGTACTTTTCAATAATCAGACCAAAAGTACACTAATATTGATTATTTTGCTGAAAATTAGTATAAAATGAAACTAACTGGCAAAATTATTTGGATAACTGGCGCTTCTTCTGGAATAGGAAAAGCACTCGCTATCGAACTCTCTAAATTAGACACAAAATTAATACTTTCGTCACGTAATGCGTCAACTTTAAACGAGGTAAAGAACGAATGTGAGAACTCTCACAACATTGCTGTTTTACCAATTGATTTAGAAAAATATGATAATTTTGATAAAACTGTTGAGACAGCAATCGCATTTTTTGGAAAGGTTGACATCCTTGTAAACAATGGAGGGATAAGTCAACGATCATTGGCAATTGACACCAATATTGATGTTGACAAGCGAATTATGGAAATTAACTATACAGGAACTGTAGCCTTATCAAAAGCCATTTTACCACATTTTATTGCCAATAATTCTGGTCATTTTGTAATTACCACAAGTGTTGTTGGTAAAGTAGCAACGCCTTTGCGTTCTACATATTCTGCTTCAAAACATGCACTTCATGGATTTTTTGATAGTTTAAGAGCCGAAGTTTTTAAAAATAATATTGACGTTACGCTGGTACTTCCAGGATATGTACAAACTGATGTTTCTATGAATGCACTTACTGGAAACGGAACAAAACAAAACTCGATGGATACTGCAACAAAAAACGGAATTCTAGCAGATGTGTTTGCAAAAAGAATGATAAAGGCAATTATAAAACGTAAAAAAGAAGTGGTAATTGGTGGTTTTAAAGAAACTGGAAGCGTGTATTTAAAACGTTTTTTTCCAAGTGTATTGGCTAAAGTTGTGAGGAAGGTGAATGTGACTTAGGGGTTTTAATTATCATTAATCAAATCTATCAGTTCTTTTGCTTCCTTAATGTTTTGATCAATCTTTGGCATTTGATATTCAAAATAAGAAATTTGCCAATTAACAAGAGAATTCAATTTTCCGTTTTCCAGCTCCTCAATTACTTGTTTAGGGTCTACCAAAAAATCTTTTTTATGATTCAATATTAATAATAAAGGTCCTTCTATATGATCTGAAATGAAGTTAGAATGAAATGCAGTCCTACTATTGTAATCTGAACAACTTGTTAGGTAATATGTTTGTAATTTTTCACTTATTTGATTATTTTCTATGTGTTTTATAATTCCAGATTCTAACATTTTATTGTAAGAAATACCAAATTCCTTAGGATTTAAATTTCTCGATAACGAAATTAGTAATTCGGATAAATCAACTTCATTATATTTTCCTTCACTCACTTTATTGAGGTAGTCTGTCCAAATTTGCATTTGAGATATATCATTATTAAAATGTGTAATGTCTGATTCAAGTTCAGTTTTAATCTGTTTAAAATAATTTGTTAATTCACTTTTTTCTAATCTATTTTCATTCCAATTGTTAATGTATAATGCAATCAAAATCCCAATCACCACAAGAATAATTTCTCCAAAGGCATATTTCAAATATTTTCCAGTTTTATTTTCTGAAAGTAAATTCTGCCTAATTTTTCTAAAGAATTTTATCATTTTTTATGTGTTTAGGGATGACATTATATCAACTCTTTCTCTGTAAAATACTGTACAACGGCTTCTTTCATCAAGACAGATTGTTCACCTGCTTTTAAAGTTGGTAACTGATCTTTTACCATATAATGCGGCCATCCATCATCATCAAAAAAATCAAATTCATAATATCCATAAGGCTCTAAGAGCCTACATATTGCTATGTGCATCAAATTTAACTTATCGTCTTTTCTAAATTTTCGCAAAGGATCT
>CALIIP010000050.1 GCA_938018045.1 uncultured Flavobacteriaceae bacterium | reverse complement strand
GGTAGATCCATAAGAAACAATGGTCATATCTGTACCTTCTTTAAGAGTTTCTACAACGCCAATTGGTGTTCTAAATTCACCTAAATTAGTTGGTAATTCTTCTTTTAATCTATAACCATTTAAACATTCAATAACAAGTGCTGGTTCATTGGCTTGTAATAACGTATTGTAAAACCCTGCTGCTTTGGTCATGTTTCTAGGTACCAAAATATACATACCTCTCAATCCGCCAAGTAATAATCCCATAGGAGAACCTGAATGCCATATTCCTTCTAGTCTATGTCCACGAGTTCGCACAATTACAGGAGCAATTTGTGTTCCCATAGTTCTGTAACGAACCGTTGCAATATCATCACTCATGATTTGCAGTGCATAAATTAAATAATCTAGATATTGAATTTCTGCAATAGGACGCAATCCTCTCATTGACATTCCGATTGCTTGACCCATAATAGTAGCTTCACGTATTCCAGTATCAGCAATCCTTATTTCACCAAACTTTTCTTGAAGTCCTTCTAGTCCTTGATTTACATCTCCAATACGACCAACATCTTCACCGAAAATTAATGTTTCAGGATGGTTTGTAAAAATGTAATCAAAATTCTCTTTCAATACAACTCTACCATCTACTTGTGTAGTTTCTTGATTGAAAGTTGGTAAAACTTCTTTAATATATATTGCAGCTCTTTCAGAATCATCATATAATTCTGAACTATATTTTACATTATTATCTTTTCGTGTTTCTTCTAGCCAAGCAAGTAAATTGTCTTTTGCTTCAGAATTATCATGAATAATAAATGGCAATGCTTTTCTAACTAGTGTAAAAAATTCTTTCCTTGAAGGATCTGTAATTGCTTTAAGTTCGTTTATAATTTTTGTAATAAAAACTTTATTTGAACTAATTTCACCAACTTTTTCAATTAAAGAAACAAAAATATCTAAGTCTTTTTTAATTGGATCAGTAAATGCTTTCCAAGCATCTCTTTTTGCTTGACTTACTTCTTTTTTTGCTGATTTTTCAATTTTGATTAATTCATCTTCATTATCAACAAAACGAAGTGTTTCATCATTACTATCTAACTCGAAATTTAAAATCCATTCGCGCATTTTTGTATTACAATCAAATGCTATTTCCCATTCAAGACGCTCTTTTGTTTTGTAGCGTTCGTGAGAACCAGAAGTTGAGTGTCCTTGCGGTTGTGTCAATTCTTTTACGTGCACAATTGCAGGAACATGCTCAGTACGAACTAATTCAGAAATTTTTGCATATGTATCGATTAACTGCACATAATCCCAACCATTTACAGTTACGATTTCATAACCATCACTTTTTTTATCACGCTGAAAACCTTTTAAAGCCTCAGAAATACTTTCTTTTGTTGTATGATGTTTTGCTGGAACAGAAATACCGTAAGCATCATCCCAAACACTGACTAGCATTGGTACTTGTAAAACTCCTGCTGCATTAATAGTTTCGTAAAACAATCCTTCACTTGTACTTGCATTTCCTATAGTTCCCCATCCAATCTCATTCCCTTTATTAGAAAATTTTTCGCTATGCTTGTCCAACGAATCTAAACTCTTATATACTTTTGATGCTTGTGCCAACCCTAAAAGTCGTGGCATTTGCGAAGCCGTAGAAGAAATATCAGCTGAACTATTGTATTGTTTTGTTAAGTTTTTCCAAGTTCCATCTTCATTAATGCTGTGTGTTGAGAAATGACCTCCCATTTGACGACCAGCAGAATAAGGCTCTGCTTTTATATCTGGATGTGCATAAATACCCGCAAAAAACTGTTGAGGTGTTAATTCTCCAATAGCCATCATAAAGGTTTGATCGCGGTAATATCCTGAGCGAAAATCTCCTTTTTTAAATGATTTTGCCATTGCAAGTTGAGGTACTTCCTTACCGTCACCAAAAATACCAAACTTCCCTTTTCCAGATAATACTTCTCTTCGTCCCAACATACTACATTCTCTACTTACAACAGCAAGTCTGTAATCGCTTAAAATTTCAGTTTTAAACTCTTCGAATGAAAGTTGGTTGGCGTTTTTTGAAGTTTTTTCTGAGATCATAGAGGATGTTTTGGTAACTCTACAAATTTAATATTTAATAGTGAATTATAAAAATAATTAACAAAAATTATGATATTCTCATTAATAGAAGCCTCTTCTAGCGAAATTGATAATTTTAGAGGGGTTAATGACTAGTGAAAATCTGATTTTCGAACTGTAATTTGATTGTCCAACTTCCCAACCATTATTAGAATATAGTGGAAAATATACTTCTAGTATTTCGTGAATAAAATTCAATCTAACTCCACTTTCATAAGCAAAATAAACACGTTTATCTTTGTTTTTTAAGAACCCAATATCATTGTAGATTTCTGCCCAACGCCAGATTCCGACACTTGTATTTGTAGTTGCTAGCCATTGATTTGCAAAATTTTGTGGTAAAAATGATTTAAAACCACCTTCATTTATGATGTATTGTTGACTAAAAAAGCCGCTACTTTCTGAGCGTCCTAAATAGTCTAATCTAAATAAATAATCATTCTGTCTTGTTAACCCAAAATCAAAAAAGTTGGATGTAGTTTTGTTGTTTATAAATGCTCCTGCATAAAAGCGAAAATCAAATTGGCGATTCTTATCTGTTAGTTTTCGATAACGAAAATCTACAGATACTTTACTAAATTTGTCTGCTACTTCAAGATTTATGTTGTGTCTTAAATCTTCAATAATATTTGGTTTTGAGTAAGAATATCCTACATTAAAAACACTGTATTTATTTGATTCAGGATTTTGATTTATGGCATTTGGATCAAAATCTCGTTTTACATTTACATAATTTGCATAAACTGCACTTCCGCCAACATCACGTAAACTTTTCCGTTTGAAATTTACAGATACATATGGAGAAATAGAACGATAGGTTAACTCTGGAGCAAAATGATAAGAACTCCCACTAATTCCGAAAAAGGCTTGGTCAACTTTTGATTTTTCATTTCTTGGAGTATGTCTATATAGTGCTGAAAATGAACCAACCAAAGCTTTTGATTTTGTTGCGTAGTACGGGTTTAATTTATAGGTAAAGTTCTTTCTAAGAATTGTTTTATTACTAAGTGAAACACCAAGTTGTAAGCCGTCATAGAGATTATACTTATAAATAGGAGTATAGTACAGTTGATTGTAATAAGGGTCTTCAATATCTTTTAAAAACTTAAGTTGTAGAGGTCTATTAAATAGTTTTTTTTCTAAATTTTTCCAGTTATCTCTTAGATTAAATTCAGGATATAAATACTCGTAGTTAAGGGATAACTTGTCAAAACCGTTTTTTGGGATGACAATTGTTTTTGTAGAATCAATTCCAGGAATCCATTTTTTAAAAAGAATTTCTTTGTCTTTTATACCATATAAAGCAATAGGAGCAGAGATATCTCGCTTGTTTTTTATAGTTACGGCTACAGAATCTTTTAGTATATCAACATTGCTAATAGTATAATCTATTTTCTTTTTTGACTCCAGGTAATCGCCAAAAAACCAAGTTAAATCTTTGTCTGTTTTGCTAATAACCAGTTCTTTAAATGTATCGCTGTGAGTAAATTTTAAGGTATTTTTTTTATAAAATTCTTTAACTGCTGATGGTAAGACATCATCATTTAAAAATTCATTTAAATATCTGAGTCCGAGTCCTGCTTTATATTTATTTACAATTTTTCTGTTGAAATTAGACAGTGAATCTGCACTCATTGTCATTGGTTGATCAACATTTTTACGCGCCGCAAATTGATAAACTAGCGGATATTTGTCGTTAAATTTTAATTGTGTTAAGTTGAATTTTTTTAATCCCCAAATTCTAGAAATATTACCAGTAGCTTTCATTTCAGGATAAAATTCTTCAACATATGCCATCATTAAATAAGATTGTAAACCATCTAATAGCCATGAATCTTCACGTTTATTTACAATAATAGCATTATTGAGGTATTTTTCGGTCAATGCTTTGAACATTTTAATATCCCATTCAAAAACATCTGAAAATGGTCGTAAAAATGAAGGTAATTGGTTGAGACCGTATACAGGATTTTTAGAATAAGTAATTTTGTTAATCAATAATTCTTTATGAGGATATTCTCCTAAATATTTTTCGATAAAAGCAATTTCTCTATTTAGGATATTGGTTTTTATTCTAGCATCTAACTTCTTAGAATTTAAATTTGTTTTTACAGTAATTTTATCTGTTTCAAAAATTTCAAAATCATTTTTGTTGTTGATATTTAATTCAACATCAACAATTTTATTTGCAGTTATATGATATGCTTTTTCATTACCAATATTATCTATAGTTGTAGGTTGCCCAGAATTTAATGTATAGTCATTTGGGATTTTAAATGTGATATCGTAATTGCTTAAATCCATCAATAAATCATCCATATCTAGATTACTCATCAATTTCCATCCTTTATCATAAACTGCTGGAACAAGATACCAATATCTCAAATCATAGGCATTGTCACTTCTACCATATTTAGTAAATCTATCTGATGGAATTTTAACAGTATAAGTTGCACTAATTATGACTGAACCTCTTGTTTCTAAACTGTTTTTTAGTGGTATTTCAATAACATCTATTGCCTTATCTTTTGTTGACCAAGCAATTGATGAATAGTTTACAGAAATATTTTTTATGTCAGAAAAACCTCGATTTTTTTCTTTAGAAAAATATAAATCTTTATTGTAGTTGTTAATCAATCGTTTTGATAAAGGAGTCTTTTTGTTTTTATAACCATCTGCCCAATTATGCAAGTATATAGTATCTATAACTGAATTGGTATTGTTGTGGTAAACAATTTCTTGTTGAATTTTTATTTCATGATTTTCGACATCTAAAGTTGCATTGATTGTTATTTCATTGGTTTGTGCAGATGAAATATCAATAAATAAAAGAGTAAAAAGAAAAGTTAAAATCAGAAATTTTTTCAATTGATTTTTACGAATTTAATAGGGTTAATAAACTTATTTTTTGATGATGATATAACGTAAACACTTGATGAAAAATTACTCACATCTATCAAAACTTGGTTAGTAGTTGATGTTTTAACCGTTTTTATTAATTGTCCTAATTGATTGTAAATTTGTAAATCAGAATTAAATAAAGCAGGACTTATATATAAAGATACATTTTGGTCGATAAGGTTGCTTCCAAGTATTCGTAAATTATTTTCTGATGAAAACTCATCAACAGATAGTAAGTTTTGTGGAGTCTGTAATTCCATAACTACAGGCAGATGGTCGCTCATTATAAATAAGTCATCTCTTAAAGATTGTGAATATGCTCCTGTACAACTTGAATTATTTATATCTAAATTATAACAATTTTTATTGTTTCCGAAAGCATCGTAAGTCCCATCAACATAAAATAAGTCTGAACTTGTTGTTAAGTTTTCAGAAATAAAAGAAAAGTCAAAACGATCGTCTAAACCACTAAATGCACCATTGCCATTTTGTTGGTTTACTCTCGTTGCTTGCGTATGCATTGCAGTATAAGTTGGTGTATCGTTTGACCAACTCTGTAATGAACTATTATCATTAATTGGATCAATCATTACAATGGCATTGGTTGGATCTAAAATCTCTTGATATGCAGGTTCTGAAGACGTATATAAATTAAAATCACCTGAGAAAACTACAAATGCATTTGGATCTAAATTCTCTAAAACTCCAGTAAAAACGTTTGCCATATCTAGCCTAATTGCTTTGTTTGCAGTACCATCACTAGATTTGAAATGCACAACAAAATATTCAATTCTTATCGGATTTGTTGCTTGATCTTCGCTTTTGAGCAACAATGTATATTGCATGATATCACGTATATATGTTATATGTGTTTGCTGACTTTCAAGAGTAAACATATCTGTATTATAATAAACCATCTGATTTAATTGATTGTCCGCAGATGTATCAGATTGATTGCTTACAAATGTAGCTCTCGCAAAATTTGGGCGAGATGTTTGTATTGATTGTGTCAAAATTTCATCTGCTCCTTCTTCAGTTTCTAGTTCGCAAACTGTAAAAATATCAGGTTGGTAAATATCTAAAATATCTTTTAAAGTCTCTTCTCTATTTTGTGGATCTCCTGAAGGATAATACAATAAATTATAAAACATCGTTTTGATGCTTGTCTGTGAATAAATCTCAGAAGAAATTAAAAGCAATAGAATTAAAATGGAGGCAGTCTTTTTCATTGTTAGAAATTAGGACTTAACTCATATTTTTTATAGAAATTATTAATCACATCAATTACTTCGTCAGAAGTATCAACAATTGAGAATAAATCTAAATCTTCTTTACTGATGTTTCCAAACTTCTCTAGTAATGTATCTTTTACCCAATCAATTAACCCACTCCAAAAATCTTTGCCAACCAATATAATTGGAAAAGCACCTATTTTTTTTGTTTGTATTAGTGTCATTGCTTCAAATAATTCGTCAAGTGTTCCAAAACCTCCTGGCATTGCCACAAATCCTTGAGAGTATTTTACAAACATTACTTTACGAACAAAAAAGTAATCGAAATCTAAACTTTTCCCTTTGTCTATATATGGATTGTCGTGTTGCTCGAAAGGTAATTCAATATTTAGCCCTACAGAAATTCCTTTTCCGCGATGTGCTCCTTTATTTCCGGCTTCCATAATTCCAGGTCCTCCGCCAGTTACAACTCCGTAACCGTTTTGTGTTAGGTCAAATGCAATTTCTTCTGCAAGTTTATAATATTTATGTTCTGGATTTGTTCTTGCCGATCCAAAAACACTCACGCAAGGCCCAATTTTACTTAGTTTTTCATATCCTTCAACAAACTCAGCCATTATTTTAAATATCGCCCAAGAATCATTGGTTTTTACTTCATTCCAAGTTTTTTGTTTTAATTTTTCCTTAATTTTTCTATCTCTATTCATAATCAGTATGTTTTATTTTATGATAATCTGTCTTAAATAATAATTAAGTCAACGTGCTAAATTAGCTCTTTTTTTAAGAAGTGTGCAGTATAGCTGTCTTCGTTGTCTTTAATTTTTTCAGGAGTACCTTCACAAAGTATTTTTCCACCATTTTTCCCACCTTCTTTTCCGATGTCAATAATATGATCTGCAAGTTTAATTACATCCATATTATGCTCAATCACCAAGACAGTATTTCCTTTGTCTGTAAGTTTATTGAGGACTTCCATTAAAACTCTAATGTCTTCAAAATGAAGTCCAGTTGTTGGCTCGTCAAGTATATAAAAAGTGTTTCCTGTATCTCTTTTTGAGAGTTCAGAAGCCAATTTAATACGTTGAGCTTCTCCTCCAGAAAGTGTTGTAGATTGTTGACCAAGCGTGATGTATCCCAAACCAACATCTTTAATTGTTTTTACTTTTTTAAATATTTTCGGATAGTATTCAAAAAAGGAAACAGCCTCGTCTATCGTCATGTTTAAAATGTCGGAAATTGATTTTCCTTTATGCCTTATTTCTAAAGTTTCTCTGTTAAATCGCTTTCCTTGGCACGTTTCACATTCTACTTCTACGTCTGGTAAAAAGTTCATTTCGATTACACGAACGCCTCCTCCTTGACAGGTTTCACAACGACCTCCTTTTACATTAAACGAGAATCTTCCAGGTTTATAACCTCTTATTTGTGCTTCAGGAATTTTCGCAAAAATACTTCTGATATCCCCAAAAACACCTGTATAAGTTGCAGGATTTGAACGCGGAGTTCTACCAATAGGAGATTGATCTATAGCGATAATTTTATCGATATGTTCTAAACCTTTTATAGATTGATAAGGCATCGGTTTCTTAACACCTCTATAAATATGTTTGTTTAAAATAGGATATAAAGTTCCGTTTATTAACGTAGATTTTCCGCTTCCAGAAACGCCTGTAACACAAATCATTTTTCCGAGTGGAAAAGTTGCAGTTACATTTTTTAAGTTATTTCCTGTAGCTCCTTTTAAAATAATTTTCTTTCCGTTTCCTTTTCTTCTTTTCTTCGGAATTGCAATTTTTTTAGTTCCATTTAGATAATCCGCTGTAAGTGTTTTATGAGTCTTTAATTCAGCATATGTTCCTTCACTTACAATTTCTCCTCCATGTTTTCCTGCTCCAGGACCAATATCAAAAACAAAATCAGCATGTTCAATCATATCTTTGTCATGCTCAACAACAATCACTGAATTACCAACATCTCGCAGTTTTACAAGTGAATCTATTAATTTTTGATTATCTCGTTGATGCAATCCAATACTAGGTTCATCTAAAATATATAGTACACCAACCAATTGTGAGCCAATTTGAGTTGCCAATCTGATACGTTGTGCTTCTCCTCCAGAAAGTGATTTAGAAGTTCTATCAATTCTTAAGTAATCAAGGCCGACATCAACCAAAAATTGAATTCTAGTTCGTATTTCTTTTACAATTTCTGTCCCAATTATTTTTTGCTTTTCTGATAATTTGCTTTCGATATTGCTGAACCATTTTGCCAATTCAGTAATATCCATTTGTGCTAAATCAGATATATTTTTGTCTAAAAACCTGAAGTATAAGGCTTCTTTTTTTAACCGTTTACCTTCGCAAGTTGTACAATTCACTTCGTTCATAAAGCCTTTAGCCCAACGTTTTATAGATGTTGATTCTGCATTTTTATATTGACTTTCGATAAAGTTATTTATCCCTTCAAAATCAATTTCATAATTTCGAGTAATTCCCATTGCTTTTGATGAGACATCAAACTTCTCATTTCCGCCGTATAAAATAATATCCATCGCTTCTTTAGGAATCGATTTAATAGGATCGTTTAATTTGAAATTAAAACGTTCTGAAATAGTTTGTAGTTGTTTGAAAATCCAACTGCTTTTTTGATCTCCAAGAGGTGTAATTCCACCATTTTTGATAGATAATGTATCATCGGGAATAACTTTTTCAGGATTCACAATATGCACCTTTCCAAGACCATTACAAGTTTGACAAGCACCTTTTGGCGAATTGAACGAAAACGTATTTGGTTCAGGGTTTGGGTATGCAATTCCGGTTGTTGGACACATCAATTCTCTACTGAAAAAGCGAGGTTTGTCAGCATCAATATCCAGAACCATCAAAATATTATTTCCAGAATATAAAGCCGTTGTAATACTTTCTTTAAGTCTCTTTTCTACAGATGCATCTATTTTTAATCTGTCAATTACGATTTCTATATCATGATTTTTATAGCGATCTAAACGCATTCCTTTTTCGATCTCGAGAATCACTCCATCAACTCGTACTCGAACAAAACCTTGTTTGGCTATTTGCTCAAAAAGTTCACGATAATGCCCTTTTCTAGACTTTACTACAGGAGCCAAAACAGTTACTTTCTTGCCATCAAAATCTTGTAAAATTAGGTTTAAAATTTGCTCATCACTATAACTAACCATTTTTTCGTTGGTGTTATAGGAATAAGCATCAGACGCACGCGCATATAGTAAACGCATGAAATCATAAATCTCTGTAATTGTACCTACTGTTGACCTTGGACTCTTGTTTGTAGTCTTTTGTTCAATAGCAATAACTGGAGAAAGACCATCAATTTTATCAACATCTGGACGTTCAAGACCTCCAAGAAATTGCCTTGCGTAGGCTGAAAAAGTTTCTATATATCGTCGCTGTCCTTCGGCATAAATTGTATCAAAAGCCAGCGAAGATTTTCCGCTACCACTCAAACCTGTAATTACTACTAGTTTTTCACGAGGAATTCGCACATCAATGTTCTTTAAATTATGAACACGTGCTCCTAAAACTTCAATATATTCTTGCTGTTTTGACATAAAATTATGGAAAACGCAAAGTTACAGAATTGAATTGAGAATTTAGGTGTTGGCTTGGTTATTTAAAAGATGTCAATAATCTTGAAAGCAGCAATTTACTTTATCGCATATATTTTATAAGAAACTCCTCCCTTAATTAGTTTTCCAACGCCAACAGTAATTGTATGGTTAAGCCAAGCGTATTTTTTTGAACCTGTTTGAAAGATTGGATTGGTTCTGAAATAATAACTACCATCATCATTTTTATGGATAAACCCTTCGTAATAGCTGTAAATTATTTCACCATCTTCTGTTTCCATTGTTGCTCGTACGTCAAGTTTAGAGGTTGCAGCATTTAAATGCAACATCCAATCGCCACCATTTGCAAGTACTTTTCCTTTTAATTTTGGGCCTTCAAAAGTACCGCCACTAACAGGATATATTTCGCGATCTCCAAATGGAGTTTCACCAACTTTTATTGGTTTTTCTAGTGTAGAGGTGAGTTCGCAAAGAAATTCATATTCAAGTATATTTTCTTGAGAGATTTTTTTATTCATAGTTGCTTTCTTTTTTTTAATTGGTTTCGATGCTTAAGATTAGCTTCATCGTCATAAGCGAAAATAGTATTACTTTTTTAAATATAAGTTTATTTAAGTTTTAGTTTTTTGAAGTATTGATTTGTATAAAATAAAAAAGCCTCTTCATTTCAGAAGAGGCTTTAACTATTATATTTAGTTCTTTTTATAAGAAAACAACTTTTCCGTTATCCATATCATAAATAGCACCAACGATTTTTATTTCTCCTTTTTCTTCCATTTCCTTAAGAATAGGACTGTTTAATCTAATTTGTTCCATAGTATTATTTACATTGCTTTCACAAGCCATATGAACAAACTCTTGATTTTTTGAAGTCCTATCTCCATCATACACAACACTTTCTACTGCAGGTCTTATTTTTTGAAGCATTGGTGTAATGTTTCCTAATTTTACATCATCAACTGCTGCTTTTACAGCACCACAATGCTCATGACCCATTACTAAAACTACTTTTGATCCAGATACTTTACAAGCAAATTCCATGCTTCCTAAGATATCTTCATTTACAAAATTTCCTGCAACACGTGCTACAAATAAATCACCTATACCTCTGTCAAAAACATCTTCAACAGGAACTCTACTATCTACACAAGATAATACGATTGCCTTTGGATATTGAGATAAAGTACTTTTTCTTACTTGTGCTGAATGATCTCTAGCTGTTAATGTGTTATTTGTAAACCTCTCGTTTCCCTTTTTAAGCATATCTATTACTTTATCTGGCGATAAAGCATCTTGCTGCTCTTTTGTTAATACGTCTTCTATAAGTCCAACTGTTGGTTTATCCATAGTTGCTGTATCTACTTCTGTAGTAGATTTTTTCTCATCATTGCAGGCAATAAAAGCCAACATCATTACTGAAAGTGCTGTAAGTTTAATTCCTCTTTTCATTTTTCTTAATTTTAAAAGTTAATAAAAGTTATTATATTAAATTGATCACGTCCACTGTTTTCAAAGAATTGATTCATATATCCTGCCTCAATTCTTATGTCTTTATTGAATTTATATCCTAAACCTCCGTATACTCTATTTCTATCAAATACTGATGATTCAGTGTTTAAAAATATTTCGTTGTATGCAGAAAGATAAATGTCTTTCTTACCATCTTCATTTGTTTTTAAAGGAATATTTAACCCTAAAAAGTATCTAAAACGCATTCTAAAATCACTTTCTACAAAGCGTTGTTCAAATCTATATCTATGGCTGAGTTTTACTTTTCCTACACTTTGTTTTGATGTGAATTGTTGATAGATTCTATGTTCGTTTACCGAAAATTTATCATCAGTATCACCAATATAATTTTCTGATAAAATATATCCATATCCAAGAAGTATATTATTTTTGTTGTCATTAAATGTGTACCCTAAACCTGTTCGAAGTAGTAATTGCTCAAGATCACCAACTGCATTGTAATTTCTATATTGTACTTCATTGTGAATATTCCATTTATCATTCAATTTTTTATTACCTATATATATAAGCCAGTTTCCAAAATCACTATCTTGACTTTGCACAACATTTGGAAGCATAAATGCTATTATTAATGCTATTAAACCAATTTTAGAAGTTTTATTTTTCATTTTTTTTTTAATTTACTCGTTATAATTTTAATTATTAACTGACGCAAAGATAATAATACTTTTTTAAATGATAGTAATACTATCATAAAATATTGCAAAACTTTTTTATATTTGCAGTAAGCCATGAAAAAAAGCGTATTTCAGGTGATTTTTTAAATAAAAAATAAAAAATGAGTGTTGAAATAAAAATATCACTTAATGATGGTCTGTATATTAAAGAGCCCCAAGATTCAAAACTTGGAAGGAATATTATTAAGTATAGTATACTATTGATTGATGAATTTGGATTTGAAACTTTTAATTTTAAAAAATTAGCAAAAGAAATTAATTCTACAGAAGCATCTGTATATAGGTACTTTGAGAACAAGCATTTGTTGTTGCTTTTTTTGGTAAATTGGTATTGGGAATGGGTGCGTTACTTGATAATGATTAACACGATGAATGTTTCTGACCCTCAAGTAAAACTTAAAATAATAATTCAATCTTTTGTTTCTGCACCTAAAGATAATCCAGGAGTTAGTTATGTTAATGAAAGTAAACTCCATAATATTGTTATATCTGAAGGAGGAAAGGCTTATCATACAAAAGATGTAGATGAAGAAAACTCAAAAGGCCTTTTTGGGAGTTATAAGAGTTTGGCAAATGCAGTGTCAAAAGTTATATCAGAAGTTAATCCTAAATTTAAATATCCATTTGCTTTAGCCACAAATTTATTTGAAATGTCTAACAATCATATTTACTTTGCAAAACACCTTCCAAAATTAACAGATATTTCTATAAAAGATGATAATTTTATTGAAGTTGAAAATATGCTTCATTTTTTCACTAAAAAGTTATTGGTCTAAATTTTTCTTTTAAATTAATATGTATCTTGCATAAAATTTTATAGATGAAACCTGTAAACTCAATACGACATTTTTTTGAACGCCATGGTTTTGGTGTTTTTTCTCGTTTGGCAGATAGATTAGGTATGCGTGCTTCTAATGTGCGTCT
>CALIIP010000049.1 GCA_938018045.1 uncultured Flavobacteriaceae bacterium | reverse complement strand
TGAGTTTGTAATAGCTGAAGGAAGTTTTTTTATAAAAATCAAAACACAAAACTTCTACTTCGAGCAATGGATTAGTTTGTAAATGTATTACTATAATTTTTTCTTGAAACAATAATTTTCTAATCAAAACCAAATTCATTTTTCCAATAAACAAAACCAAAAATTGTTACCAACATGGCTCTTTTTTAATCATACATAACTTCATAAAGATCAATTAGTTATGCAAATTCATTCTCCACATCGGTTGTTTGTAAACTATGTAAAAACCACCATAGTTATCCACAATGAGAATCGTTTCTACACATTGCCATTTTCCGAGGTTGTTAGAAACTCACTTTTTGTTGATATCTACATCAAATATAGACATTGATTACCGACTTTTAAGAATGTTGATTTCAAAAAGTTTTCAATAGAATAACTTATACACCACTTGTTTATAACTTTGTAACTGGTTGATATAGAATGGATTGAATTGTTACGTAAGTGTTAGTTTACAAAAAATTAAAGTTAGGAATGACTTTACATAAAAAAAATGCAAAATCTTATCTACAAACTAACACCCCTGATGATGAAGGCTTTTGAAGAAAAATTTATAATAATTATTAATAAGGACATCAGAGGAAAGAAGAAACAGAAACAAACAAAACCATTTATTTTTGCAGAATGATTTAAATGTCCTTTGAATAGATGTTCTTATTGTTCTACTAGAATTTGGAATTTTTGTTTTATAAAAAATCTTTTAAAATGAGTTTAGATAAAAATAAAAGAAGCGGAATGAATAATATATCAAATGATCAAATTGCTCGGATTGTGAAAATCTGGTTGTGTATTGGTTTGTTTATGGTTTTTATGCAAGTGGTGATTGGGGGAGTGACTCGATTGACTGGTTCAGGTTTGTCGATTACTAAATGGGACGTGGTGACAGGAACTATTCCGCCAATGAGTGAATTAGCTTGGGAAGCAGAATTCGAATTATACAAAGCAACGCCTCAATACGAGATGATTAATGATGGAATGGAAATGGGATCCATTTTTCAAGGAGGAACATTCAAGTTTATTTACTTCTGGGAGTATTTACATCGATTGTGGGCTCGTACGATGGGATTTGTGTTCGCTATCCCGTTTTTTATCTTTTTGGCGCGTGGAATGCTCTCTAAGGCTTTAATTAAGGATTTAGGGATAGTTATTCTTTTAGCTATTCTTGTTGCCTCGATGGGGTGGATTATGGTTGCTAGTGGATTGATCAATCGACCGTGGGTAAATGGATATAAATTATCGATGCATTTATCGCTTGCTTTTATACTTGCAGGCTACTTATTGTGGACAACTTTTAAAGTAATTCAACCTTCTCCAAAAGTTATTCACAATTTGATGTTGAAAAGACTAATGATCGGTTTTTTAGTAGTACTAGGTCTGCAGATATTTCTAGGTGGTTTGATGTCAGGAATGAAGGCTGGATTACAGTATCCAACTTGGCCAGATATGAATGGAAAAGTAGTTCCTAATGTTGTTCTAAATAGTGGTAACTGGAATGTGGATAACTTAGTTAATTATGACTCTCATGGTTTCACTCCAGCTCTAGTTCAAGTATTGCATAGAGGTTCTGCTTACCTGTTGATTTTATTAGGTTTTTTCTATTTTTCTAAATCAAAAAAGATCTCTGAAAATGTTATTTTTGATAAAGCTAACATGCTGTGGATAACGATGTTAGTAATGCAAATTTTACTGGGAATTTGGACGGTAATTAGTTGTAGAGGAAGTATCCCTGTTGGGCTTGGTGTAGCTCATCAAGCTTGTGCTTTAATATTACTAGGAACTACCCTTTTTGTTTACTATCAACTAAGTTCAAAACGGGTATAAAAACTGTTAGTAAGCATGTGGATAAATAATGAAAATGATGAAAATTGTCTATAAAGTCTAATTTAGGAAAGACATAAACTAACAAGTAATCAACACTTTATCTATTATGTAAAAATCATATTATTATTAATTTATTTTATAACTTGTTCAGAAAATGAGATTTTGCTTTTTGTTATAAAAAATAATAATTGAGGATTCATTTTTGTAATTTATTATTAGAAGAAATAAAAAGTTATTTTTGCAAATATTTAGGTACTAAAAATCTAATTATTACATCTTTGATTTTTGTATCTTTCTTTTTTTGAATAAAAATAAATTAATGAGTCACGAAATAATTGAAGAAGAAAAATTTCAATATTTAGAAACGAAAGGCGGCAAAGAGAATTTGTTGCTATTACATGGGCTCTTTGGAGCATTGAGTAATTTCCAAGGAATAATTGATTACTTCTCTGATAAATATAATGTCATTGTTCCATTATTGCCTATTTTAGAGTTACCTATACGAAAGGTTTCAGTTAGTGCCTTAGTAGATCATGTACATGACTTTATTGAATATAAGGGCTATGATAAGGTTCATTTGCTAGGAAATTCCTTAGGAGGTCATATTGCATTATTATATGTTTTAGCACATCCGGAAAATGTAGGATCAGTTATTTTAACTGGAAGTTCTGGATTGTTTGAAAGTGCCTTTGGATCTAGTTTCCCTAAAAGAGGGAATTATGAGTTTATCAAAAATAAGGTAGAGGCTACTTTTCACAATCCTGAGGTGGCTTCAAAGGAATTAGTTGATGAAGTGTTTGATATTGTGAATGATCGAAATAAAGCGATTAGAATTGTAGCTACGGCTAAATCTGCGGTGCGACATAACTTAGGAGATAAATTACATCAGATTAAAAACCCAACTCTTTTGATTTGGGGAAAACAAGATGTAGTGACTCCTGCTTTCGTCGGAGAGAAATTTAATGAGTTAATAGAAAATTCAAAACTCTTCTTTGTGGAAGAATGTGGACATGCCCCAATGATGGAGAAGCCTGAAGAGTTTAATGGAATATTAGAAACCTATTTGTCGGAGTTGAATTCGTCGAATGGAGTGGAGAAATAATTAATAGAAAAGGCCAACATATATGTTGGCCTTTTTTTGGTAAATAAAATACGAATAATTTCGTATTTTATTTACCAGACATTAAATGAAAATACCAAAATAAATCTCCAGATGGTAATTTAAAATGAACATCAACTTGTCCAAGTGTGTATTTTATTTTTTTCATTTTTAATTTCTTAGAAATTACTTCGTTTGATTTTTTATCAATAACCATAAAATCACCTTGAAAGATTAGGCTTGCTCCAACTTCATAAAAATTAGCAAAAAACAATTCATTGTTTCTTTTCTTTTCAAAATCTCCTTTATAGTAGTTTTCTTTTTCTTCTTTTGTATAATTGAAGTCCCACCAAAAATCTCTAAAATATATTTTCTCTTTTTTATGTTCAAATATATATTGAAGAAAGGTGTTTGGATTTTGTTGTAGATATTTAAGAATATCAGATTGTTTGAAAAAAACAAAGGCTGAAGATTTCTCAATAATTAGAATAGGTTCATTTAGTGTATCTATTTGAATAGGACATAAATTTTTTCTTCTTTTAGTTTTGAAATCTTTTTGTGAATAGGATAACACCAGATTAGAAGAGACAAAAAAGCAAAGGAGAATAAGTAGTTTAATTTTTATGATGTTCATTTTTACTAAATATTTAAGATGAAAATTTAGACATTAAATATTAATTTATTTTATTGCAAAAAAAGTGCGATTGATTTATTCAGTAACTTGATAATTAAAATATAATAATTTCTACGGATGATGAAACGATATATGACTATTTTTTCAAGAAGTAAAATAGTATGTAATGGGTAGATATAATTTATTTTTTTTGAAAGAGTTAGGTATACTTAATAGGGAATGGATCTGATTGAGATGTTTCACGTGAAACTATTTAAGTTTAAATAAGTCTAATTAGAAAGTGTTTCACGTGAAACAATAAGAAGTATAGGTCTTATTGTTCAATAATTTTCTCTGAGGAATTATTATGTAATTAGATTAAAAGAGGAGAGTAGTCTTTTGAAGTGTTTCACGTGAAACAAAAAAAGCCTTGATGAAATTAAATCATCAAGGCTTTCTTTATATTAGTGATTGGTTAATAATTACTAATCAACCAATCTTTGAAAGGATTAAACATCGTATTCATTAAAGTTGATTCCTTTTTCTTATTACTTAGAATAGCTAACCTCTCAGGAATATCTACCTTTTGACCAATTACCTCTTCTACTGAATCTTTAAATTTAGATGGATGAGCCGTTTCTAAAATAATACCTTTTGTATTAGGATGGTTTTTCTGGTAAGCTTTAAATGCTAAATATCCAACGGCACCATGCGGGTCTATTACATAGTTAAACTTTTCAAAAACTTCTTTAATTCCAAGTTTAGTCGCTTCATCATTAATACTATAACCAGAGATACTTTCTGACATATTGTTCCACGTGAAACCAAATAAGTCTTGCATTCGAGCAAAATTAGAAGGGTTTCCTACATCCATAGCATTTGATAAGGTTCGAACAGAAGGACGTGGATTATAATCTCCAGTACATAAATAATGAGGAACGATATCATTAGCATTGCTGGCAGCCACGAAATGGGAGATAGGCAAACCCATTTTTTGAGCAATTAAACCTGCTGTGATATTTCCATAATTACCACTTGGTACAACAAAAACAATAGGATTGATATAATCATTTAGTTGCTTGAATGCTTCGTAGTAATAAAATGATTGAGGAACTAACCTAGCAATATTGATAGAGTTAGCAGAAGTTAATCGAATTTTGGCATTTAATTCTTTATCTAAGAAAGCTTGTTTTACTAAAGCTTGACAATCATCAAACGTTCCTTCAACTTCAAGGGCAGATATATTATGTCCTAATGTAGTTAGTTGCTTTTCTTGAAGCATACTTACTTTACCTTTTGGATAAAGTATAACTACTTTAGTTCCGGGGGTTTTATAAAAACCTGAAGCAACTGCACCACCAGTATCACCTGAAGTAGCTACTAAAATAACTAATTCTTTATCATTTCCTCTATTAAAATAACTCATAATTTGAGCCATAAATCGAGCACCAAAGTCTTTAAAGGCTAGGCTTGGTCCATGAAAAAGTTCTAGAATATGAGTTTGCTCATCTAAAGTTTGAATAGGCGCTGGAAAATTAATGGAGTTATCTATGATCTCTTTTAGATCATTTTCAGGAATAGCACCTTGGAAAAGTGTTTTAGAAACCTCGAAAGCAATCTCTTGAAAGGTATAATCTTTTAAATTTTTAATAAATTGCTCAGGTAACTTTGGAAAGTGTTCTGGCATAAAAAGCCCATTATCATCAGGTAAACCTTTCATAATAGCTTCACCAAGACCAACAAAGCTAGAAGTATTTTTAGTACTGTATAATCTCATTTAATTAGAGTTTAACAAAGGATTGCCCCTTCATGATTAATTGGAGAGATGAATAAATCGTTTTCTATTTTATTATCATTAAAAACCTTTTGCATTGCATTCCCTACATTTTCTGCTACCAAAGTATTAGCACAAAGCGCAAATATAGATGGTCCAGCCCCAGAAATACTGCAACCTAAAGCATCAGCATTTAGAGCCGCTTCTTTAACTTTATAGAAATGAGGAATTAATTGTGCTCGCTGAGGTTCAATAATTGCATCAGTTAAGGATCGACGAATTAAATCCAAGTCAGAATTCATCATACCTAAAATTAAGCCTCCTAGATTCCCCGTTTGGGTAATAGTTTGATTTAGTGAAACAGTATCACATAGAATATCTCGAGAATCTTTAGTTAAAATTTTAATATGCGGATAAACAACTACAGCCATTAATCCACGAGGAACGTAGATTTTATGAATATCTAAAGTTGCATTGTCTCTAATAAAAGTCATTCCTCCTAAAAGAGATGGACCAACATTATCAGCATGATAGGCACCATCAGCAATTTGTTCTCCTAAAACGGCAAAAGGAAGTAATTCTCTTTTTGTTAATGGTTTCATAAAGATCTCATTAATAGCCATAACTCCAGCTACTGCTGAAGCTGCACTAGATCCTAAACCACTACCAAATGGCATTTTTTTATGGATTTCCATTTCTATTCCTCTAGTTTCACCCAAATGTTCTAGGACTTTTTGGGCCGCAAAACCAGCTGTATTTTTTTCAATTTCATAAGGGATTTTCCCTTTTGCTCCGGTAATCTTAGTGATATGAAGCCCTTTTACTTTTTCTGAAAAACGAACTTTAATTTCATCTCCTGGTTTTTCTAAAGCAAAACCTAAGATATCATATCCACAAGCCATGTTGGCTACGCTCGCTGGAGCAAATACTTTAATTCCTACGTATGACATTATGATAAAAAATTTCCTATTGTAATGATTTCGGCAAAAACACCTGCAGCAGTTACTTCAGCACCTGCGCCTGGACCAAGTATAACTAATGGTCGCTCTTTATATCGATCGG
>CALIIP010000048.1 GCA_938018045.1 uncultured Flavobacteriaceae bacterium | reverse complement strand
TTTGGAATACGCAAATATATCCCTCATTTGTTTTTGTAGTATTTAAAAACAATGGGGACTGAAATGTCAGTTTACTCAATAAAATAGCGCCTTAGCGCAAAATCATAATAATAAAAATATTTTTTATTAAAAATTAATTTTTAGGGCGAAAAACTTAAAAATGACATAAATCGTGAAAATAAACACAATGTTTAAATCCATCAATAATCAATGATTAACTCTTCTTTCCGATAAAAGGCGTGTATATAGGGACGCACATATTACTGCAAATATAAGAATTATAATTAAATAAACAAATAATTATTTAACTGTAAATAGTTAATTTTAAACCTCTTGTAAAACCAACTAAACTTATTCCAAATTCTTTTGCAAAGTCTATGGCTAATGAAGAACATCCCGATACGGCAATGATAGTTGGTATTTTGGCAATAAATGCTTTTGTAACTATTTCATAAGATACTCTTCCGCTTACTAATAGATATTTAGATTCTTTCAATTGATTAAGATTTAGTAGAGATCCAATTGTTTTGTCAACTGCATTGTGTCTTCCAATATCTTCTTTTGTAGAGAGTAATTTGTGTTTTGAATCAAAAATTGCAGCAGCATGTGACGCTCCAGTCTCTTTAAATACTATTTGATTTTCCTTCATGATTTCAAACATTCCTTTAATTTTAGAAACATCAATTTTTGAAGTAGTTTTTAAAGAATTTCCATTTACCTTAATATCTTTAAGAGACTTCTTTCCGCAGATTCCGCAAGAAGAAATAGATAATAAGGAGCGCTTATTCATATAACCTTTACCTAAATCATCATCAGAAATTAAAACGTTATAAATGCTGAAGTAATTTTCAGTATCTTCACGAAGCTCAATATTTAATTGAGATGTGCTTTTATAAATATCTTCAGCGTATAATAGTCCTCTAATGAGTTCTTTATCATTCCCTGGAGTTCTCATAACAACAGTATATGCTTCATTATTAATGTTGATTTGCAGTGGAGCTTCAAGAACTATAGTATCAATAAATTCACTTTGATTGTCTTCTGAGACTTTTATAGCATTATATTTTTCAAATCCCATAATTATGCTTTATCTATTGTGATAATTACAGTTTTTGAAGCAGGAGTATTACTAATATCAGCTTTGCTTTGTATTGGAACTAAAACATTTGTTTCAGGAAAATAGGTTGCTGTACATTGTCTTGGAATGTCGTACGGAATTACTAAAAACTTTTTTGCGTAGCGTTTTTCATCATTAAAATGACTTGTTAAATTCACAATATCAAGTTTTGATAAATTCAAATCATTCATATCATTTTTATTCATCATAATAACTCTTCGCTCATTTTTTATCCCTCTATACCTATCATCTAAACCATAAATCGTGGTATTGTATTGGTCATGACTTCTTATAGTCATCATCATAAACTCATTAATTTCCAGTTTTATTTCTGATGTTTTATTAATAGAAAAATTAGCTTTTCCAGTTTTTGTTGGTGAAAAATTATTTTCTCTTGCATTATTTGGTAAATAAAATCCGCCATTAATTCGAACTCTTTTATTATAATCATCGAAACCTGGAATCGTATTTTCGATTTTGTTTCTAATCAAATCATAATTGGTAGTTAAATCAAGCCACTTTACTTTTGAATCCTTTAAAGTTGCATTCGCAATTCCACAAACGATAGCAGTTTCACTTAGTAATTCAGAGGATAAAGGTTCTAAATGGCCATGAGATTGATGAACAACTCCCATAGAATTTTCAACAGATACAAACTGCTCTCCAGCTGCTTGAACATCTTTTTCCGATCTTCCTAAACAAGGTAAAATTAAGGCTGTCTTACCATGAATTAAATGACTTCTATTCAGTTTTGTAGATATATGAACTGTTAAGTCACAGTTTTGTAGGGCTGTAGATGTGTATTCTGTATCAGGTGTCGCTGAAATAAAATTCCCGCCCATTCCTATAAAAACGGAGGCTTTCTTCTTATGCATGGCTTCAATAGCGTCAACAACATCATATCCGTGCTCTCTTGGTGCTTTAAAACCAAATTCTTTTTCTAAACTATCTAAAAATGAATCTTTTGGCTTCTCCCAAATCCCCATAGTTCTGTCTCCTTGTACATTAGAATGACCGCGAACTGGACATGTTCCTGCGCCTTTTTTTCCAATACTTCCTTTTAGTAAAAGTAAGTTTACAATTTCTCGAATGTTATCTACCGCATTTTTGTGCTGTGTTAAACCCATTGCCCAACAAATGATTATTTTTTTGTTTTCCGCAATCATTTGAGCAGCATCTTCAATTTGACTCAACTCAATTCCTGTTTGAGGAAGTAAATTTTTGATTGATTCTTTTTCTAGATCACTAATAAACGCTTTATAATTGGCTGTTTTATTGTTGATAAAATCCAAATCGAAAACACTTCCTTTATTTTTATTTTCTTTTTCGAGCAGTAGCAACATTATTATTTTCAATAAAGCAACATCTCCATTAATTTTTACTTGTAAAAAAATATCTGTCAACTTATCACCGCTAAACCATTTTAATGGATTTTGAGGATCTTTAAAATTCATCAAACCAACTTCTGGTAACGGATTGATGGTCATTATTTTTCCACCATGTTTTTTAGTGTCTTTTAATGCTGATAACATTCTTGGGTGATTTGTCCCTGGATTTTGACCCATAACAATCACCAAATCAGCATGGTTAAAGTCGTCTAAAGTAACAGAACCTTTACCAATTCCTAGTGTCTCTGAAAGACCAACACCACTTGATTCATGGCACATATTTGAACAATCTGGTAAGTTGTTTGTTCCAAATTGTCTTACAAATAGTTGATATAAAAATGCAGCTTCATTACTAGTTCTTCCTGATGTGTAGAAAATCGCTTCGTCTGGCGACTTTAATGTATTTAGTTCACTTCCAATAAGTTTGAAAGCATCTTCCCAAGAAATTTCTTCATAATGATCACTTCCTTCTTTTAAAATCATTGGATGTGTAATTCTTCCTTTTTTACCGATTTCATAATCAGATAATTCAGAAAGTTCAGAAACAGAATGAGTCGCAAAAAACATTGGCGAAACTCGATTTTTTGTTGCTTCCTCAGCAATTGCTTTAGCACCATTTTCACAATACTCTGCTAAAAACGCTCTCTTTTCGTCAGGGTCTGGCCATGCACATCCTGGACAATCAAAACCTTCTTTTTGATTTATTTTTGAAAGCAAACCGATTCCTTTTATCAAACCTACTTCATCGACAATATGTTTTAAAGATGATTGAATCGCCTTAAAACCAGCAGCCGTTTTAGGAATTTCAGTAAGTTTTATCCCTGTAAATTCTTCTGGTGGTTGCGCTTTCAAATCTTTATTTTTCATTGTATTTTTAGATTGATAACTGTAAAATTAAGCAATGATTTTTTCACAAACAATTACTATGTGTTTATTATTCAAATCGGTTGTGAAAAATAGATATTGATTTCCACCATCTTTTATTCCTGATTTTTTGCGAATCTGTGCAACTGTTTGAGGAAAATTGCGAGTGGTAATATTTGCTTTTCCTGTCGGAATTAATTTTTTTAATTGTTTTTTGTCAAACGGAATTACGTTTAAAATTTTAAAACATCTTCCAGGAAAATCAATTAATTCTTCTGAAGTATATAAATGTGAGTTTGGATGCAATTTATCAATTTCAAATTGAGTAGTAACTTCATTAAATCCGCCAGATTTTAGAATTGCAACATTTGGCTCATACAAATACTTTTTTGGTAAGTTAAAATTTGATTCTACATCTGTATCTAACTTAAAATCAAATAATTGAATATTATTTTTCTGAATATTTGAAGTTTTTATTTGAATGCTATTCTCATAATTTTTTTCTAAGATATAAAGTAATTCTTTTACTTCATTGTTTACAGCAACAACATGAATTTCTTTCACAAATTTCAATTCATTTATGGCGCTTTTAATATCTAAAATTGGTGAATTCTTTAGTAGGACATTATCACTTTTATCAAATAATAAATCAATATTTTCTGGAACATTTGGCAAGCAGTCATTCAATAAAAAAACCTTTCCTTTTGCATCATTCCTTCTCGATGGATCTATATAAATCCAATCAAATTTTTCAGAACTTTTTTTTAAAAAATCAATTCCATCTTCAGCAATAGTTTTGATATTTGTAGCGTCTAAAATTTCAAAATTATGTTTTGCGATTTTTGAAAGTTCTTTGTTTATTTCGCAATGAAAAACATTTTTCACGCATTTTGAAAATGCCAGTGCATCTATACCAAAACCTCCTGTTATATCAATTAAAGTATTTCCAGAAACTAAATTTGCTTTGTATTGCCCAGTAATTTCAGATGAAGTTTGTTCTATGTTTAGTTTGTTAGGATAGTAAATGTTTTTGGTTTCAAACCAAGAAGGAAGTTTATTTTTACATTTCTTTTTAGCAAGAATTTGGGCAACAATTTCTTGAGTAGTTACATCTGGAAATGTAGTTCCTTTAAATAGAATTTTTGAAACATCAGTATTTAAATTATCATTGATAAATTTCTGAATTTCAGGATGTAATATTTTTTTGTTCAA
The DNA here is from genome assembly GCA_938018045.1 of uncultured Flavobacteriaceae bacterium. Lineage (GTDB taxonomy): Bacteria > Bacteroidota > Bacteroidia > Flavobacteriales > Flavobacteriaceae > Urechidicola. The sequence continues at coordinate 6,706 of CALIIP010000048.1, read as the reverse complement.
TTCTATTTTATTGTGGACTTGTCATTCCGCACTTGATGCGGAATCCATATTTAGTTCAGTTTTGTCAAAATGACAACAGAATTAATTTTATAAATCTTTAGTCAATGACTTTACAATTTTGTTATCTGCCAAAAACTCTTTTAAAATCACTTTTAATGCTGTGTATGTTGGTACTGCAACGACCATTCCTATAACACCAAAGAGTAATCCGCCAATAATGATAATTAAAAATATTTCTAGAGGATGAGATTTTACGCTTTTTGAAAATATTACAGGTTGACTCACAAAATTGTCTATCATTTGTGCAATGAAATAACCAATCATTACATATAAAGTTGTTGGTAAAATTTCTGTTTGAAAATCTTCACCAATATGGCTAGACATCGTTAAAAACATAATTAAAACGGCACCAATCATTGGCCCTACATAAGGGATTAAGTTTAGTAGCGCACACAAGAATGCAATAACAATAGCATTTTGAACTCCAAAAATTCCTAGAACTATTGAGTACAAAATAAATAAAATTGTTATTTGTAAGAACAGTCCAATAAAATATCTTGATAGTAAATCTTTGATTGTGGTGAACGACTTTTGAAAACGGCTTTCACTATTATCAGGAACTAAAGCCATGAGTCCTTTGTTAAGTATTTTACTATCTTTCATTAAGAAAAACGAGATGAAAAGGACTGAAATAAGTCCAACACTAAGCGAGCCTACTGTTCCAATAATAGAGTTTAATAAGTTTGGTATTTCTTTAAAATTGGCTAATAGATCTAAACTTTTTAATTGCTCAAGAATATTTATGTTTTGTTGTAAAAAATAATCATTTATTTGATTAATTATACCTTCAGTTTTTACAGTTAATTCATTGATGTTTAGTAAAGAAAGGTTTTTTCCTTGCTGAGAAATTAAGGGAATAAACATGCGTATTAAACTAAATAAAAATCCAAGAAAAAGGGCCATTGCTACTACAACTGCAAGTGTGTTGGGAAATTTTAATTTTCGTCTTAAAAATAGAATAAGAGGTCTTGCAATCAATGATAGTATTCCTGCAATGATAATATAAACAAGTACTGATTGAATTTTCCAGAGGAAAAACAGGAGTAAAGCGACTCCTATAATTACTGAAAGCGCTCTTAAAATGCCGTTTGATATTGTTTTTGAATTCATTGGGTAAATATAAAATATTTCTAGGTATTAATTAGAAATGTTTTATGGTTCCAATAAAAGGTTAAATCTTTTCTTTTGGATATATTCTTTTTGCAACTTTCTTTTTCTTCTTATTTCCAGGAAAAGCAAGGTTTGTACTAGAAAATGTAGTTCCAAAAGTTACATTTGCATTATAAACCTGAGCGATTGCATCTTCCACTTGATGTTTAGATAATTCTTTAAGAGGATGTGTAAAAACTGACCATAATATTTCGTCTGAAATAGCATATTTTACATCCAATGCTGTATGAAAATTGGCAACTAAAGAATTTAAAATCGCATTGTTATCAAGTTGATTTCTTTCAGCAATAGGAGAAATAATTCTCATTCTATTTGCATTTTCGTCGGCAATACAGATTAATACACGATCTTTTATAAAAAAGTTCCAAGTCGTTCCATCAACTGCAACACTGTCTGCTGATTTAGTAATAATTCCACCTAGTTTTTTAGCAGTCATATTCTGTGATGCTGCTGAAATGCTAAAGCATAAAAAGAGTAAGAGTAATTTTTTCATCTGTTTGTATTTATTGTTTAAATCGGACAGTTGCTGTTCGCTTATTAATCATTCCTTTGTGTGATAAAGTTTTTGACATACTCATTTCATTGGAAATCATTTTTAATATAGTCGTAAGCGTTTTGATATACTGACAAGCAAATTTATTTTGCCAGAAATATTTTGTTAAATTTTTTCGGTAACTCAGAATTTATATTCATTTTTTCTTTTGTAAACGGATGTTCAAATTCAAGTTTTGAAGCATGTAAGTACAATCCTTTTCCGTTTAGAATTAAATCTTCAATTCCGTATTCTTTATCTCCCAAAATTGGACTTCCAATTCCTGATAAATGCTTTCTCAATTGATGCCTTCTGCCAGTTTTTGGGATAAGTTTTACCAAGTTTAGAAATTTAAAGCGTTCTGAAATTACAGTTTCTAGAACTTCAAAATTAGATAAAGATTCTTTCTCATCAATCTGAGAGTCGATGCTTCCAGAAGATTCCATTTTCCCGATAGTTATGGCAGTATATTCTTTTTGGATTTCTTTGTTTTCAAATAATTTGTTCAATGCTATTATTGACGAACTCGTTTTTCCAATCAATAAAAGTCCAGTTGTTGGATAGTCTAAGCGATGTGTTGGTTGTGGTTTGGTTACATCTGTTTGAGAACTTTTTTCTAGATTTTGAACCAAAGCATTGGTTATGGTTTTGAATTCATTACCACTAACTAATATTCCTGCTGGTTTGTTTATAATTGCTAAGAAATCATCTTCAAAAATAACTTCTAAGGTTAGTTTCAGTTCTTTTAAGCCTTTCTTTTCTTTTGGCACAAACAATGTAATTGTTTCTCCTCCTGAAATGATCTTTGCGCTTGAAACCGCTTTGTCATCAACTTTTAAAAGGCCTTTTTTGATTGTTTTTTTTAGGGCAGATTTTGTAGCGCAAGTATTAAAGATACCAACCGCATATTCTTGAATGCGAATTTCCTTTTCTTGCTTCGGAACAATATGTGTTTCTATGAGTTGCATTACTTGGCAAAAACCTGGCTCATATCTTTAAATGCTTTGAATTCTAATGCATTATTTTCAGGATCATTAAAAAACATCGTTGCTTGTTCACCAACTTTCCCTTTGAATCGGATTGTCGGCTCAATTATAAACTGAGTATTCGATGCTTTCAATCTTTCAGAAAGATCTGTCCAATCTTCCCAAGTAAGCACAACGCCAAAATGAGGAACGGGAACTTGGTGTCCGTCTACAGGATTGGTAATTGACTTTCTAGGCTCGTAATTTTCTTTTTGGTGTATCACAAATTGATGTCCGAAAAAATTGAAATCTACCCAAGATTCTGAACTTCTGCCTTCTTCACATAGTAGAATATCTCGATAAAAAACGCGACATTTTTCAAGATTTTGAACAGGAATTGCTAAGTGAAATGGTTGTATTTGCATAAGTTTTAAAGTTTTAAAATGTGAAGAATAAAAGAATTTTCATTTTTTGCTAACTGCTAATCTAATATCCAACTGCAGTATCATCACCTCTGTGATCAGCGCCTCCTTCTAATTGTCCGTTTGGTAATACTAGTATCCCTTCAACTTTACCAATAATTGGTGAAGTTGATTCATCTAATGTGTAACCTATTTTTTGAAGTTCTGCTTTTACTTGCTCATCAAAACCGTTTGGTTCCATTTTTATATCGTCTGGCAACCATTGGTGATGAAATCTTGGTTGATTTATCGCTTCTTGCATTCCGAAATCAAACTCATACACATTCAAAATTGTTTGTAAAACTGATGTGATAATTGTTGAGCCTCCAGGAGTTCCAACAACCATCCATAAATTACCGCCTTTTTCTACTATTGTTGGCGTCATAGAACTCAGCATACGTTTTTGAGGTGCTATTTCGTTTGCTTTTGCGCCAATCAATCCATATACATTTGGTGTTCCAGGTTTGCTGCTAAAATCATCCATTTCATTATTTAGGAAAAAACCTAAATCTTCACAATATACCTTAGATCCAAATGCTCCATTAATTGTTGTTGTTACAGAAACTGCATTTCCAAAAGCATCAATAATAGAATAATGAGTTGTTTCATCACTCTCTATCAACTCAATGTTTCCATGTGCTAAATCACTTGATTTTGTTGGTTTATCAAACGAGAAATTTGCCATTCTACGTTTTGTATATTCTTTTTCAATCAAACTATCAATCGGAACATTTACAAAATCAGAATCTCCTAAAAAATGGCTTCTATCTGCATATGCTCTTCGTTCTGCTTCAGTGATTATTTGAATTGTTTTTGTGCTATTATGTCCAAATTTTCTTAAGTCGAAATCTTCAATTCCGTTCATGATTTGTGCCAATGCAATTCCACCGCTAGATGGAGGAGACATAGATATTACTTTTAAATCATCATACTCAAAAGTGATTGGTTTACGCCATTTTGCTTCGTATTTTGCCAAATCTTCCATTGTGATAATTCCGCCATTTTGTTGAATAAAATCTACCAAACGTTGAGCAGTTTCTCCTTTATAAAATTCATCAACTCCGTTTTCTAAAACGCGTTCTAAAGTATTGGCTAATGCAGGATATTTGATAGTATCATTCTCTTTCCATTCTTTACTGAAAAGTATAGAATCTTTATTTGCTTCTGCAAATTTTGGTTGGTATTTCTTAATGGATTTGGCTTGTTTTTTAGTTACTACAACACCTTTTCTTGCCAATTCAATTACTGGTTTAATAATTGCCTCAATTGGTAAAGAGCCAAACTTTTTGTGTGTTTCAAAAACTCCTGCAACCGATCCTGGAACTCCAACTGCCATAATTCCTAAGGTGCTTTTGCCTTCGATTATATCTCCGTTTTCATCAAGATACATATCTCTAGTTGATGCTAATGGTGCTTTTTCTCTAAAGTCTAGAGTACCAATTTCACCATCTTTATTACGATACACCATAAATCCTCCGCCGCCAATATTTCCAGCATAAGGATATGCAACTGCCAATGCTAATTGTGTTGCAGCCATCGCATCAAAGGCATTTCCGCCTTGTTTTAAGATATCAACTCCAATCTTCGAAGCTTCAACTCTTGCACTCACTACAATTGCTTTATCTGCGATAAGTCCAATTTCTTGTGTTGGTTTGTTTTCTGTTTTAGTTTTGCAATTAACTAGAAGTATTGAAACTAGAACTAGTAGGATTATTTTTTTCATTTGATGTTTTTTTTGTTTGGTCGAGCGGACATTCATTCTTTTAATTTATTATCTGTAAATGTAATTAGTTCTTTAAAGAATTGAGTGAAATCATTTTCAAATTCTGAATAGTGCTCTTGTAAATCATTTATAGAGATATTCATTTTTGAAATCATTTTAGTGCGTCTGTTCATGCCTTCCAATACCGTCTTCATTCCGTCTATAAATTGATAATTATACAACCAATTATATTTTTCTAAATATGGCAATAAGTTTTGTGCTTTTTCTGGCAACAAATCATAATTCTCATGTAATAATTGATAGAAATACTTTGCAAAAATATCTAATGGAATAGCAGAATAGTTGCTCCAATTTTTTGCTAAAAAGTGATCATAAAACAAGTCGATGATAATACCGTCATAGTGACCATAGCGTTCGTGTAATCTTCTTTTACTTATCCTTACTAGTTTGTTTGCATCTGTAAAAGTATCAATATTTCGATGTAAGAGTATTCCTTTTTGAATTGTTGGATTGAAGTTTTTGTATTTGTTACCTCTCACAAAATCGCCCAAAAAATTACCGAGCATTAAGTCGGTATTCTCTTTTGATAAGTAGATATGTGCAAGGAAATTCATTGTGTGAATGTAATAAAAAAAACATCAATAATTTTAAATTATTACTATTTCGAAGGAATTAAAAGTTCTTTTACAGTAATTTTTTCTGGACGGTATTTATTAACTTCATTGTCACTAGGATAACCCAAAGAAATTCCACAGACCAATTCAAAGCCTTTAGGTACATTAAAGTGTTTATCTACAGGATCTCTCCATAAGTTTAAAGCACCTTGAGCACAAGTACCTAATCCTTTACTAGTCGCAGAAAGCATAAGGTTTTGCATAAATAAACCAGTATCTACAAGAGAAGTATATTCCATTTTTGGGTCTGCAAAAATCCAAATAGCAATAGGAGCATCAAAAAAAGTAAAGTTTCGAAGCATGCTCTCATTTCTTCCTTTTGAATCGTCTCTTTTGATTCCTAATATTTTATAAAGTCCAATTGCGGCTTTTATTCTTCTTTCTTGATATATACCAGGATATTTGCCTAAAAGTGTTTTATATACTTTATTGACTTTTAACTTATGCTTGTAAGCAATATATATTTTCTTGAAAATGTTGGCTTTTCTTAATTTTAAAGTTGCATTATATTTAAAACTAAGTTCTTCTCCTATTTTTTTAAGCGTATCACCTTTTGCAATAACTATTTTAAATGGCTGAGTATTTGAACTTGAAGGCGCTTCTAGAGCTTCTTCTAAAATTTCATTGATAATCTTATCAGAAACTGGTGTGTCTTTAAAATCTCTGATACTTCGTCTTTTTTGATTTACTTCTTCAAAAGTCATTTGTTTTGGTTTTTATTTTTTTTCTTCACGTAAAATTTTCTCCATTTTACGACCTTTTGCCAATTCATCAATTAACTTCTCCATTTGTCTGCATTGTTTATACAATTCAAATTCATCCTCTATATCTTCAATTCGATTACCACAAACGACTCCTTTAATCATATGTGCGTTTTGATGTATTTTTGCTTTTTGAAAAAATGTTCTAAACGTTACTTTATCATCAATACGAGATTGTAAAGTTTCTTCGTCATAACCAGTGAACCATTCTAATACTTGGTGGAATTCTTCTTTTGTTCTGCCATTCTTCTCTAACCTATTCCAGTAAAGAGGGTAAATAGATGCAAATATCATATTGGCAACTTTCTCATTTTTTTCGGCTGTTACTTTCATCTTATTTTGAATTGTTTGGTATAACGT
>CALIIP010000047.1 GCA_938018045.1 uncultured Flavobacteriaceae bacterium | reverse complement strand
GCCATATTCTTCTGAACACGCTCTAAAACAAAATCATTTGTGATGGTTATTTTATCTTCTGATGAAACCAATAATTCGAAAATGTTTAACAATTTACGAGCGTCACCACCAGAAAGACGAAGAAGAGCTTCGGTTTCTTTTAATTTTATTTTCTTTTTAGAAATAAAAGAATCCTCTTTAATTGCTCTATTCAATAATGCAATTAAATCCTCTTTTCCAAACGAATTTAAAATGTAAACTTGGCAACGAGATAGTAGTGCAGGTATTACCTCAAAACTAGGATTTTCTGTAGTTGCACCAATAAGTGTAACCCATCCTTTTTCTACTGCGCCTAAAAGAGAATCTTGCTGTGATTTACTAAATCTATGTATCTCATCAATAAACAAAATTGGGTTTTTGGTTGTAAATAATCCTCCACTTTGTTTTGCTTTTTCTATTACATCACGAATATCTTTTACGCCAGAATTAATGGCACTCAATGAATAAAATGGACGTTTTGATTCCGTTGCAATAATATTTGCAAGTGTTGTTTTTCCAATTCCTGGAGGTCCCCAAAGTATGAGTGAAGGAATAATTCCAAGTTTAATATGTTGCGTTAAATATCCTTTTTCACCAACCAAATGTTGCTGACTTATGTAGTCTTCTAGTTTTTTTGGACGAATTCTTTCTGCCAATGGTTCATTCATAGGATAAAAATAGTAGTTTTAGAAATAATTAAGCATCACAATCTGACAATTTTTCAGTAGAATTGATTTTGGATGTATTTTTGACTAATTAGTAACAATGGAAGATTCAAAAATATTTAAGTATAGTAACTCGGTACTAATTGCACCTTTTTTATTGGTATTTTCAATATGGTTTGTCTATTGGATAGAAATTAAGTTTGGATATAATTTTGTAAAGTATGGTGTTTATCCAAAGACAATCAATGGATTACGTGGTATTTTATTTTCACCGTTTATCCATAGTGGAACTTCTCATTTGTTTAACAATTCTGTTCCGTTGGCAGTATTAACAGCATCACTTTTCTTTTTTTACAACAAAGTTGCATTTAGAATTTTACTTTTTGGAACGCTCTTAACAGGTTTTTTAACTTGGATAATTGCAAGAGATTCTTATCACATTGGAGCAAGTGGAGTAGTGTACCTCTTATTTAGTTTTATATTTTTTAGTGGTGTTATTAGAAAACATTTTAGATTGATAGCTCTTTCTCTTGTTGTTATTTTTCTCTATGGTAGTATGATTTGGTATGTTTTCCCTATTAAAGAAAAAATGTCATGGGAAGGACATTTATCAGGTTTTTTAGTAGGATTGTTTTTTGCTATAATTTACCGAAAGATTGGTCCTCAAAAACCAGAGTATATTCATAAGCAAACTGACTTTGATTTACAATTTGATGAAGATGGTAATTATGCTCCAATAATTGAAGAAGAACAAGAAGATTTAAGCGAATTAAACGATTAATTAATACGTTGCCTTACAACTTCGTATAGAAAGGCTCCACAAGCTACTGAAACGTTTAGAGATTCAATTTCGCCTAATAAAGGTAACTTAGCCTTTGCATCAACCATTTTTAATATAGATGGGTTTACACCTCTATGTTCAGAACCCATGATTATGGCTGTTGGTTTTGTAAAATCTACATCATAGATTGTATCGGTTGTTTTTTCTGTTGCAGCTACCATTTGTACATCTGATGCTTGTAATAAAAACAATGCATCCTTTAGATGATTCACTCTACAAATAGGTACTTTAAAAGCTGCGCCAGCAGAAGTTTTAATTGCATCTGCATTTAAAGGGGCACTTCCCTGATTTTGAATTACAATACCATCAACACCTGTACATTCTGCTGTTCTAATAATAGCACCAAAATTACGTACATCAGTAATTTGATCGAGTAGGAGGAATAGAGGGGTTTTATTGCTCTCCATTACTTTATCAACTAGAGTTTCGAAATCATAAAAATCAATTGGAGAAATTGTTGCAACAACACCTTGATGATTATTATCTTTAGATAAATGGTTCAATTTTTCTACAGGTACAAAACTTGTGGAAATTTTATGCTCTTTTATTAATCCGTTAAGTTCAGAAAATAGAGAGCCTTTTAAATCTTTTTGTAAATATACTTTCTGTATAGTTGCATCAGAATTAATTGCTTCAATAACCGCTCTTATTCCAAATATCTTTGATGATTTGTTTTCCATGCTGCAAATGTATGTAAAATATAAAACGCTCCGAAATTCGGAGCGTTTTATATTATTTATAAAAATGATTTTATTTTTTGATAATTTTTTTTGTTCCTATTTTATTTTCAGAGTATATCTTCACAAAATACATTCCAGATGCTAAATTCTGAATATTTATAGTTTTTAAATTTTCGTTAAACTTAATCATTTTCCCACATAAGTCATAAACTTCAAGTTTATCAATAATAAGATTTGAGTTTACACTGATATTGCCACTTGTTGGGTTAGGGAACAGATCTAATTCATTAGAAATATCATAATTATCTACAGATAAGATATTACAAAAATTTATATCAAAATTCAATTCTATAGGATCTCCTGGAGTTAAATCTCTTCCAGTAAAAGCAGAATAATCTTCAGAAAAGCGTATTGCTCTAAAGACAATATTTGTTCCTATTGTTGGTGTTTCTCCTTGACTCAAAATTTCGGTTGTAGTAACAGGATTTACATATTCCCATACTTTATTATTATTTGTATCAATTTCAAAAAAGTAACCAGAATCACCATCACATATTAGTGTATTTCCATTTGGCAGTCTTTGACCACTTGACATAATACCTGAAAAGAAATCTGTTGGGTCATTAGGGTCTATATATTGCCATTCAGCCACTGAAGGTAAATACCCGTTATTGTCATATGTATAAAACCCATCTGAACTTGTAGGAGGATTTATAATATCTATTGATGAACTTGCACTTGAAGTACCATTATTATAAATCATAATTTTCCCAGCATCTATCAATCCATTAGGGATCCAATGAGGATAATGCTGAGCAAACAATGTTCTATCCGCTGAAGATCCTTTATCGTATGCCTCTTTATTTCCCCATCGATACAGAATATTCCCGCCTTTTCCATATGTTCCTCCAGAATCTGTTGCTGCTTCTGCAGTTGTTGTAGAATGATCAATTATATAGATCTCACTTAAATGTCTTGTACTTAGTACAATTTGATCTAATTCTTCATTATATTGGATCGAATTTACATGAAGCCAGTTTGCATCTGTGCTTGATCCTATTAAATAGTTAATATTTAATAATTGTGGATTATCCGAAATTATCCCAAAATTATCTTTTGAAGCATCAAAATCTTGAACTAAATGATCTTTGATATTCCATTCCCAAACTATGTTTGCTTGATTTGTACCTACTGGTTCTAATTCAAGAATTTGTTCATTATATAATTTACCTTCTTCTAACTTTGAAGGGTCTCTACCTGATTGTATTGCTTCATCCATATCCATTGTAGTAACAGCAAGCATTAAAACATTTCCATTAGCAAGTGGAAATACATCATGATGTTGTGAAAATGTAGGTGATGAGTAGTTATATTCCCATATTAAATTATTATCCCAATCAAATAATTCAATTCTACCTCCAACACCTCCAAATGAAATATCTGAATTTGCTATTTTACAAGTTCTCAATAGATTGCCATTTTCTAATAGATATACAGATGCACCAGTAGTATAAGCACTAGACCATTGGTTTACTACTTGACCACAATTATTGATTAAATAAGTTTCAGTAGACCTAACAGGGGCAAGGAGTGTGTAGCCATTATATGATCCAGTATCATTTTTTAATACCCCAACTGTTTGACTAAATGATTTATAGTCAATTAAGGAAACTAATATTAGAATAAACAAATATTTTCTATTCATGTTTTTTTTAAATAAAAGACCATTCTAAATTTTAGAATGGTCTTTTTAATATATTAATTTAAATTTAATAATTTTAATTCAATATTATGGACAATCTTGAGTTCCACTTGTAATAACACCTACACTTGGTGAAGGGCCATCAGAATAAACTGTTCCATCTGGAGCAGTTAAAGTATAAACTATTTCTCCATCCCAGTCTCCACTAATAAACTCAAAACTAAAGTCAGCTCCATCTGAAACAGGTATATCGAAACTTACAGTTTCAGAACCAAGAACTCCATCAGGATCATCATTAAAATATGAAGTTGTTGTACCTTCAGAAGTTAAATTTATTGAAGCTCCATTCCAACCGTCACCATAAGTATCAGTTGCATCTAGAGTCCAGAAACAAAATACATAATCTTCAATAGTTAAATTTAATGAAGGGTATACTGTATCAGGATTTAACAAAAATGCATTTGCTAAAGATGGTCCAGGTATAAGTTGTAAATCTAATGTTTCAGTACCTTCTACTTCTGTATCACTATAAATCATAATCATAATTTGACCAGTAGTAGTATAAGCAGGTATTGTTGCATTTACAACATCATAATCATCATGCAATGTTGCAGTTCCTCCAGTTTGGATTACACTGATATCTACAGCTCTTAGTAAAGGCTTATCTAGCATAATATCATAAACGAAAACAGGTTCGCTTTTTTCATTAAAAGTAGTAACTCCAGGTCCAAGCGTAATTGTAGCCATTGAGTAATCATCTGTAGAAATTGCAGCTTCTACATCTTGATCTTCTTCACAAGATACTGCAAAAATTAGTATTGTTGCAAGAAGAATTGATTTTAAATATTTTTTCATCTTTTATATAATTTATATTAATTATTTGATTTTTTACTGTCTTGTGTAAGTTGATACCCAAGAACCAGGACGACTAGCTGACCATGATTGTGTATGATTCATTTCTAAAACACCACTCACAGCATCCCAAGTACCTCCAGTAATATCTCCAATTGCACCAGAAAATCCTGCTGTACCAAAATCTAAATTTCCAGTTGGTAAAATATCACCACATAATTCAGTAATATATCCAGCATTTAAAAGAGAAGTATTTAAAGTACATTGGTGTAACCAACCTCCATCAGCACTCTCTAACTGCCATGAACCATCAGGATTTTGTGAAATATTTGTCAAAAATGAAGGGAAACAAAAAGTATTAGTTACCATATAAGTACCACTTAAATCAGCAAAACATTGATATACCATCGTAAGGTCTATAGCTTGACCATTAGCAACAACATTACCACCATTAGGATTTACAGTTGAAATTATCAACTTTAAAGATTCTGTAGCTGGAGGTGCAACTGCCGCAGTCTTCAATATAATTGGAAGAAGACCTATATAGTCATTCGCTGCAGTTAAAGTCATAGTCATAGATGGAAAAGAATAATGAATTCCATCAACTGCAGTAGAAGAAGGATCTACAGCAACTGTTACTACAACATCTTCTGTTAAAGAACCAATTGAAGGTCCTTTAACATGAAGTTTAATATATTTAGTATATTCACCACCATCTACAACAGCACTTACGTTTTGTCTCAAGTCATTAAAACTAGCTAAATTATCACCAGCACCATTTCCAGCAATTTTAGGGTCTGTATCTTCAATTAAGCTATCACATGATGTGAATGCGAAAGTTGATACGAATATAATTAAAATTAGATTCTTTATTGTTTTCATAATTTTATAAGTTTATTTTTAAATTAAATTAATTTGCCCAAAAAATCTTAGCTGTAAAAGCATTTGGTTGTGCTGGTACATTCGAACTATTCGTTGTTAATTCACTAGATGGATACGCCAATCTAACAGGTCTGTCTGCAGATGATGCAAGAGCAGAAATTGGTAAATTTGATGGGAATCCAGTTCTACTATAATCAAACCAAGATTGGATAGCATCAATACCATTAACAGCAATCCATTTTTGAGTAATTATAGCTTCTTGCTTATTAGTAGAAAAAGCATAATTAACATTGTTTATATTACGATTGTAATATGTTGAAGCATTAGGAGCACCTAAATAATCAAAAGAAGCTTGAATACCATCTTTATAATGTTGCTCAGGATCTTGTCCTACAGCTGGTATCATTAATGCTATTTCTGCAATATTTAAATGAGTTTCAGCAAGAGTCATAAATACTGCATCCTGAGAAGCTGATTTTAAAATTCCAGGGCCAATATTAGAAACTAATGTTGGATCAAATTGATCAACAACAGGAACATCATAATTTAATTCTCCTTGGATAACTCCTAAGTGACCTGTACCAGGCTTTTCGTATATAAAGTCTATACGATTATCTAATGTATTCGTTAAGTGATTTAAAACAAAAGGTGTAGCACATGTAGCATCATTATTATTTGTAATATTTCCTGCAACATCAAAACCAAAGGCTGCCCATTTTGGGTTTTGTTGATTTTCTTGGTTTGCGTAACCATCACCAGCTTGAACTAATGCATCAGCAAGTAAAACACCATCAGCATTTATTTTTGCAAACTCACCCTGAATATAACCATGTCTACTAGAATCGTTTAATAAACGAGCAAGTATTCTTACTTTAACAGAATTAGCAAATTGTTTCCAAGAATCCATATCTCCTCTAAATAATCCATCATCATTTCCAGGAACAAGAGGTGTAATAGAAGTATTTCCGGCTGTAGTATTTATTAAACCAATTGCACTATTTAAGTCTACAACCAAATTATCATAGATTTCTTCAGCATCATCGTATTTTGGAAAAGGATTAACTCCTCTTTGTGAAGCTTCTGAATAAGGAATGTCACCATAAGTATCTACCAATATTTGATATTGGTATGATTTTAAAATTTTACTTATTGCAACGTAATAACCATTTTCATCACCTTCTAAATTTTCCAACACTTTCAACTGCTTAAGTTGATTTACATATGGGTAATCCCAGTTTTGATCATAAAAAGAAGATGTTACTCCGTATAAAAATTCATCACTATACCAAGAGAATCCATCAGATTGACTCCAGTTATACATAAATAAATTTCCTAAAGTGTTTTGACCTCTATTTCGTTCTTGCGAAAATGCCATTCTACGAAATACTGGTGCCAATACTAAGTCTGGAGTAACAGCAACCGGATTGTTTGGGTCAACGTTGTCTCCTAAAAATTTTTCATCATCACAAGAAGTCACTAATAATACTAGTGCAACTGCAATAAATTTTGTTATTATATTTTTCATGTTTTGATATATTTTATTTTTTTAGATTAAAATTCTAGATTAACATTAAATCCAAATGATCTTGTTGGAGGAGATTGGAAATAACCACCTACACCAATTGCATTAGAGTTGCTATTGTTAAATTCAGGATCAGAAAATCTATTTTCTTCAGGTAACCAAGTAAAAAGATTTCTTGCAATTAAAGATATTCTAGCAGCTTTTAAAAATGAGTCTCCTAAAACATCTGAAGGGAATTTATATCCTAAAGATACTTCTCTAATTTTTAAACTAGTAGC
>CALIIP010000046.1 GCA_938018045.1 uncultured Flavobacteriaceae bacterium | reverse complement strand
TCTAGCAGTAACAACAAAATCTAGCCAGCGAATATTTGGTTTTTGCTGGTTTGCAGTTATTATTTCTACTTGATCACCACTTGTTAAAATATGACTTATTGGTTTTAATTTACCATTTACTTTTGCTCCACGACATTTCATACCAACTTCTGTATGAATAGAAAAAGCAAAATCTAGTGCAGATGCTCCTTTCGGAATTGCTTTAATATCACCATTAGGAGTAAAAACAAAAATCTCTTTAGCATATAAGTTTAACTTGAAATTTTCAACGAAATCAACTGCATTTCCATCAGGATTTTCTAATGTATCCTTCAAACGATTCAACCAAACTTCTAAACCGCTTTCTTTTTCTCCAGCATTTTTGTATTTATAATGAGCAGCATATCCTTTTTCTGCAATTTCATCCATTCTTTCAGAACGAATTTGCACTTCAACCCAATGATTGTCTGGTCCCATAACCGTAATATGCAACGACTCATAACCTGTAGATTTAGGTTGTGAAATCCAATCACGAAGTCGTGTAGGATTTGGTTGAAAATGATCTGTAACTATCGAATAGATTTTCCAAGCATCAAATTTTTCTTGTTTTTCATCAGATTTGTAAACTATCCGGATAGCAAACTTGTCATAGATTTCATCATAGGTTACATTCTGAGCACGCATTTTCCGGCGAATCGAAAAAATGGATTTACTTCTACCTTTTATAGTGTATTTAAAACCTTCTTTATTTAAAGTATCTTTAAGTGTTTTGTTAAACTCTTTGATATACTTGTCTTGGTCTTCTTTACTATCAGTAATTTTTGCTTGAATATCATCAAATACTTCTGACTCAGTATATTTAAGCCCTAAATCCTCCAATTCAGTCTTAATATTATACAATCCCATTCTATGCGCTAATGGAGCATATATGTACAAAGTTTCAGATGCAATTTTCAACTGCTTATGCGGCGGCATTGCATCCATCGTTTGCATATTATGAAGTCTATCAGCAATTTTAATTAAGATAACACGTACATCATCATTTAAAGTCAGTAGCATCTTTCTAAAATTCTCTGCTTGAATCGATGCGTCTTGTTCTTTATTTAAGCGGGATATTTTTGTCAAACCATTTACTATTCTCGCAATGGTTTCTCCAAATTCACGTTCAATATCTTCTAAAGTGTATTCTGTATCCTCAACAACATCGTGGAGAAGTGCTGCAATTATTGATGTAGGGCCTAAACCAATTTCATAAGCAACAATTTTGGCAACAGCAATAGGATGGTAGATATATGGTTCACCCGTTTTTCTGCGCTGAGAACTATGCGCTTCTACTGCCAATTCAAAAGCCTTACGGATTTCTTTTTTGTCTGCAGCAGTAAGCATTCTATAAGTACCCTTTAATAGGTCTTTATAGCGACTTGCGATCTCTTTATTTTCTTCTTCTATGGTTGCTGTGTATGCCATAGAATAAAAGTAAACTTATTATTTTAATAGGCAAGTAGTATTCTGAATTTCTTAATAATTATTTTGAAACTAGATTTTAGTTTTTTTATATGTTATTTTCGCCGAGTGATATTATAGTTTTGTAAAAGCTGTTTTTAGTCAATTGTATTTATGAAAATCAAACTAGTTCTACTTTTTCTAATATTTTTTATAAATTTAAATGGACAAGAAAATAATTCTAATCCGTTTAGTGTTACTCCTGAAATTCTTTTTGGAATTACGAATGACGCAAATACTTATTTCCCAGAGACAGGCATACAAAAACAAGTCTTAATAAGTTTTGGTTGGCATAATAAAAAAACTACACAAGAATGGACTTCTTACATAAAAAACTCAAAAACAGGATTTAGTATTGGTTATACAGATTTAGGTAATAAAAGTCAATTAGGTGAAGCCTTTACAATACAGCCGTTTTTAGAATTTAATGCTTTAAAATCTGAAAATTTAAATCTTCACGTTGGTTCAGGAGTTTCTTTTTTTACTAAAAAATACAACTCCGTTACTAATGAATTCAATAAAGCAGTATCTACTGATTTTACTTGGTCATTTAGGTTGTTTATGTATTATAATTTGATTAAATCTAAGGAAATTAATTGGAGAATTGGTGCTGGATTTACACATCATTCTAACGGACATACAAAACTACCAAATCAAGGATACAATTCAGCATTAATAAGTCTTGGAGCAGAAATAAACACATCAAAAAAATATGTAAAAGATTTCAAACTATCAGACTTTTCAAGTAAAACCACTTCAAAATACTACTCAATTCGTTCTGGCTTTGGTTTGAATGTGCTTTCTACTGCTTTTGACGATAAAGAAGCCGTATATGCTGTTTCTGGAGAGTATGGAAAAATTTATAACAATACATTAAAAGTCGGATTTGGTGCGTATTTCAGGTTCTACGAGAAATATTATAATTACATTTCAAATAACGAATCTCTTGTTCAAAATGGAAGAGAATTTTCAAGTTTAAAATCCAATGCATTTAACAACTCATTAAATATAGGTATAACAGCAAATGGTGAGTTATTATTAAATCATTTTGGAATTGATATACAAGTTGGGATTAACCTTTATAAGCCTGCATATAAGATTGATTGGAGGATTAATCAAGGTTGGGGAGAAGTACCAAAAATTATTGATGATAATGGAGGTAATTATAGACTTGGAGATATTGAAGAATCTTATTTCAAGATAAAGCGTACAATATCTGCTAGATTAGGGCTTAAGTATTACTTTATTAATACTTCAAAAAAACCTACTGATAATTTCTTTATAGGTACATTTATAAACTCAAATCTTGGGCAAGCAGATTTTACAGAATTTGCTGTTGGTTATGTAAAAACAATCAAATCAAAAAACAACCAATAACTTAGTATCGTATCATTTCCTCAAATTTAGAATACGTTCTCTCAATGTAGGATGTGAATAATGCATAAAAACATATGTTTTATGTGGAGTAAGGTTACTCAAACTGTTTTTAGACAACTTCTTAAGTGAAGAAATTAATGGCTCTGCACCGAAATATTCTTTAGCGTAATTATCTGCTTGATATTCAAACTTTCTGGAAACATAATTCATAAACAAACTTGTAAGTTCAGAAATAGGAGTATACAGGATTCCGAAAGCAATCATACCAATATGAAAACTCGGTGTTGAAACTCCAAGTGCTTCAGAAAGTAAGGCGCTATTAATAAATAAAGACAGAATGTAAAGGGTTAAGCCTGTGAGTAAGATTGAAGATATTAGGTTAAAAACGATATGCTTACGCTTGTAATGACCGACTTCATGAGCCAAAACAGCCACAATTTCATCAGTTGATAAATCATTAATAAGTGTATCATATAAAACGATACGTTTTGTTTTTCCAAATCCTGCAAAATAAGCGTTTGCTTTGGTGGAGCGTTTTGAACCATCTATTACAAAGATTTTATCAAGTTTAAAACCTACTTTTTGGGCAAATTTCTCAATTTCACTCTTTAATTCTCCATCTTCTAAAGGAGTTTGCTTATTAAACAATGGCACAATTAACGTTGAATAGAACATATTCATAAATAGCGTAAATACAGCAACCAATAACCAAGCGTAAAGCCAAAAGTTTTTTCCAGTTGTTTGGTAAAACCAAATAATCACAGAAAATAGGAGTCCGCCAATAATAATTGACATTAGTAAACCTTTAATTTTATCTAGCCAAAATAGTTTTTTTGTAGATTTATTGAATCCGAATTTTTCTTCAATCACAAAGGTTTTATAATATGAAAATGGTGTTGTTAAAATATCACTTGCGAGCATAATTATGCCAAAGAAAATAAGGGCAATTATTATCGGATTTTCACTAATGCTTCGTGCATAATCATCAACAATTTTGAATCCATCAAAAAAGAAAAATAATAATGTTAAAGTAATTGAAAATAAAGAAGATATACTACTAAACTTAAAGTTTTGCTTTTTGTAATCCTGTGATTTTATATACGCATCTTTTTCATATACATCTACAACTTCGTTTGGTAGCGTATCATCAAAATGTTTTGCGTTTAGATTGTCAATAAATTTATCGATAATAAAGTTGATTATTATAATTGCAATGATGATATAAAAGAGTGTAGTTGGTGTCATTATTAATTTTTTAAGACGCGTCTTGAATAACGGTATTTATCCTTCCAATAAACGTTGTCTAATCTTGATTTTATAATTCCTTTTGAAGTAGAACTATGTATAAATTGTCCGTTGCCAATATATATTCCCATATGTAAATACTTCTTTGATGGTCTAAAAAACACTAAATCTCCTGGTTTTAACTTAGATTTATTTACTGCACTTCCTTCTTTAGACATCAAAGTTGTTGTTCTAGGTAAATCATATTTGAAAGCGTTAAAGTACACAGTATTTACAAAGCCTGAGCAATCAAAACCGCTGCTTGTTGTTCCTCCATATTTATACGGAATTCCTTTGTATTTCTGATATTCAATTTCTAACTTATTTTGAGTGGAAAGTACACTTGTTGCATTTTTTGAAGAGCCACAACTTGATAAAAAGAGTAAACTTAGCAAAATGAAAATTATCTTCCTCATTTGAATGCTCGTTGTCTTTTTGCCTCAAAGATTAAAATTCCGGCAGCAACTGAAACATTCATAGAATCGATTTCCCCTTGCATTGGAATCATAATGTTTTTGGTGGAATTGCTTAGCCATTCATCTGATAATCCAGTGGCTTCTGTACCAACTATGAGTGCTGTAGCGTTTTTATAATCTTGATTCGTGTATATTTCTGTATCATCTAACAAAGCCGCACAATAAATATTAATGTCTTTTGAATCTAAAAATTCAATAATTTCAGATGTAGTTCCAGTCGCAATTTGATTGGTAAATAAACAACCAACACTTGAACGCACAATATTTGGGTTATACAAGTCTGTTTTCGGATTGGCAATAATAACCGCGTCAACATTTGCAGCATCAGCAGTTCGCAAAATTGCGCCAATATTTCCTGGTTTTTCAGGTGCTTCAGCAACAATAATAAGTGGTGTAGAAGTGCGAAATTTTAAATTACCAATAGATAATTCTTTAGTTTTTGCAATTGCAATAACGCCTTCTGTTGTTGTTCTATAAGCAAGTTTTTCATAGATATCTTTAGAAATCTCAATGATTTCAGGTTTCCTTTCTGACAAACCAACAAGCGTATTTATTTCTTCTGATGAAATGATCTCATGATAAAATAAAACAGTTTCAATCTCATAATCCCCTTTGATGGCCAATGATATTTCACGCTGACCTTCAATCAAAAAACGCCCTATTTTCTTACGAATTCTGGACTTTTCTTTTAATTGATACAACTCTTTTATCAACGGATTCTGTATGCTGGAAATCTGTTTAAACATCTGTCAAAAATACATAAAAAAAGCCGTCAAAAAAGACGGCTTTTAAAGTTTTATTTTTGTTTTACTGATTATTATATTTATTCATATAACGCTTCCAAAGTTTAGTTTGATGCGTTTCAAGATTTATTTTACGTCCTTGAATGAATGCATCGGTTAGGATATTTGTTCGCATATCCAATGCATCACCTTCAGAAATGAAAAGTGTCGCATCTTTACCAACTTCTAATGTACCAACTTTATCATCAATCCCTAAAATTTTTGCTGTATTTGAAGTTATCAATTTCAAAGCCTCTTCTTTGCCAATACCATACGCAGCATAAGTTCCAGCATAAAATGGTAAGTTTCTAGAATTCATTCTTTCCATCTGACCTTCAATTCCTATTCCTACAACAACTCCCTTGTCAATCAAGTTTTTTGCAGTTTTATATGGCAAATGAACATCTTCATCACTACTAGAAGGTAAACGATGTGCACGATCAATTAATACAGGAATGTTTTTAGCAACCAACAAATCGGCAACTTTATCTGCTTCGGCACCATGAACAATTACAAGTTTATCAATACCTAATTCTTCAGAAAAAGCAATAATGTCAGTAATTTCTTTTTCACCTCCACCATGTGCATATAAAGTTTTGCTTCCATCAAATAAACCAGCTAAAGACTCTAATGGTATGTTTTTAGGTGATTTACTTCCTTTTAAATATGATTTAGCATCATTCATCATAGTTCTAACTTCATCAACAGTCTTCTTATATTCCTTATTTGATTTTGGTCCACTTTCTTCACCTCTCCAAGGTCTTCCAAAAGAAGTTCTTGATGGCCAGTTTATATGGATTCCATCATCAACTCTAATTGCTGCATCTTCCCAATTCCAAGCATCAAACTGAACAACAGAAGAAGTTCCTGAAATTGTACCTCCTCTTGGAGTTACTTGTGCCATTAAAACACCATTTGGACGTAATGATTCTGTTACTTTAGATTCTGTATTATAGGCAATTATACTTCTTATATGTGGTAGCATTGTTCCTGTTTCACGTATATCATTTGATGCTCTAACTGCATCAACTTCTACGAGACCTGAAGTAGAATTAGCAGCAATAAATCCAGGATACAAATGCTTACCTTTAGCATCTATAATTGTTCCTCTACGGCCAATCTTCATTTCTGCTTTTCCTACAAAAGTAATTTTACCATTGCTAAACATTAATAAAGAATTCTCAATTACTTCTCCATTGCCAAGATGTGCAGTTGCACCTTCTATAGTATAGTCTGTCGTTTGTTTTGGCGCAGGTGTTTGCTGTGCCGTTATACCAATACTTACGAGCATCAGTAATAAACTTATATTTTTTATAATCTTGCTCATAATTTTATTTGTTTTCTAATGAATCACAGTGGAAATAAACTTTCTCTTTTTTCTTTGGAGCAACAGTTTTCATTCCTTTATTTTTTTCTTGTAACATCATATTGATTAATTCATTTCTTTCTGATTGAATTCCTTTAATATTCTGAGCATTGGTATCTTTATCAAAATACGTTACTCCTTCAATCATTGTTCTTTCTGCCTTCGCATATACAGAAAGGGGATGATCGCTCCAAAGAACTACATCAGCATCTTTACCAACTTTGATACTTCCAACTTTATCATCTATATGCAATAATTTCGCAGGATTTAAAGTCACAAATTTTAACGCTTCTTCTTCAGAAACACCACCATACTTAACTGCTTTAGCAGCTTCTTGATTTAATCTTCTACTCATTTCTGCATCATCAGAGTTAAACGCTACTGTAATTCCTTGGCTATGCATTATAGCACCGTTATAAGGAATCGCATCGTTAACTTCAAACTTATAAGCCCACCAATCTGAGAATGTAGAACCACCAACTCCATGTTCTTTCATTTTATCAGCAACCTTATATCCTTCTAGAATATGTGTAAATGTGTTGATGTTGAAATCAAATCTATCAGCAACTTTCATTAGCATATTAATTTCTGATTGAACATATGAGTGACACGTAATAAAACGCTCTTTGTTTAAAATTTCAGCCAAAACTTCCATTTCAATATCCTTTCTATATGATTTTCCGCTTTTCTTTAAAGCATCATATTCTTTTGCTCTTTGGAAATAATCTACAAAAACTTGTTCAACACCCATTCTTGTCTGAGGAAAACGTATAGTATTTGTTTCTCCCCAATTACTTTGTTTTACATTTTCACCTAAGGCAAATTTGATAAATTTAGGTCTGTTTTTATATAATAATTCATCTGCAGATTCTCCCCATTTTAATTTTATCAAAGCAGATCTTCCGCCAATAGGGTTTGCAGAACCGTGTAAAATTTGAATTGTAGTAACTCCACCTGCAAGATTCCTGTAAATATCAACATCATCTGCATCAACAACATCTTCTATAGTAACTTCTGCAGTAGAATTATGTCCCGCTTCATTTACCGCTGTTGTTGCAATATGTGAATGCTCATCAATAATACCAGCCGTAATATGCTTTCCAGTCGCATCAATTACTTTGGCACCAGAATCATTTAAGTTTTCACCTATTTTTGAAATTTTACCGTTTTTAATTAATACATCTGTATTCTTTAAAATCCCATCAGATTCATTAGTCCAAACAGTTGCATTTTTAAATAAAATAGTTTCTTGTTTAGGTTTTGTTTTGAATCCGTAAGCAACATTAGGATAGGTGAGAGGCATTACAATTGGAGAAGTATCTTCTTTCTTATCTTCACTCTTTTTGTCTTTTGCATCTTTAACTTTTCCTTCTTCTTTTGCTTTTTTAATGGCAGACCAAGTAATAGGGTTTCCGTTTGTTAAAACGCCAGAACCATTCAAATTGTCAGGATTGTTAAGAGGCGCAGATAAACGTACAAATTCTGTTTTCTTTTCGTTTAGTGGTGTGTAGAATATATTTATCCAACCATTACTTTGCGAAATGTTAGATGCTACTTTGGCTGAATCTAACATCATTTCTGATTTCAGTTTCCCAATTTCGCCAGTTACTTTTAAATCATACGATTTGCCAGCAACACTCAAATTATAATTCCCGCGAATATCTTTAATATTCATATCAACTAAAACGTTCTTGTTTCCTTGAACCCAGTTTTCGTAAATTTTAGTTTTCTTTTCAAAAATTTCTCCTGATGTAATTAAAAAATTTGCATAACTACCATTATTTAATGTTCCTATTTCAGAACTTTTCCCTAACAATTTAGCAGGTATAGTTGTTAAGGCTTCTAACGCTTTTGTTTTGTCTAATCCATATTTAATTGCTTTCATTAAATTACCTTTAAAATCTTTGGCAGATTTTAAATCAGCAGTAGTTAAAGCAAATGTCACTCCTTTTTTTGCAAGCATTGCAGGATTTGTAGGAGATTGGTTCCATGAGCGCATGTCATTCAATTCAACTTTTGAAGCCATATTTGGATCACTCACATCATATGGGTTTTGAAACTTAATAGGAATAATATAACTGGCATTTGTGTTTAGCACTTCATTCAATCCATTGTATTCATCTCCACCTCCTTTAATGATATATTTCAAACCAAACTCTTTAGCTATTTTACTGGCTCTTAAATTATTATCTAAACTGTTTGCCTCAAAAATTATAGGCAAACGGCTTGACTTATTCAATGCCTCTAAAGCCATATCTTTCGTTTTAGAATTTCCAGCAGCATACCATTTTGCATCATGATATACTTGACGTATTAACGCCATAGATCCCATTGATGATGTAGGATATGCTTGAAGCGATGACACAGACTTGTTAAGCGATACATGTTGTGTTGCATCTGTATCTATAATTCTTGTTTCATTACCATCACTTGTATTTAGAGCAACAACAAGTCCTGTTCCACGCATAATCCCGTTTTGTTGATGTGTTGCTACAACTCCAAAACCTGCATTTATAAATTCTGTTGCTTTTTTAGAATCAAACTTAAAGTCATTAAACCCTCTTTGATCTGGCATAATATGATCATTCCAATAATATCCTTTTCTAGAAGCATCATATTGAGGTCTCCTACTAGGATTTGAAGCTCTCTTTGGTTTGGTAATTCCAAAACTTGAGTACATATCAATAAAAGATGGATAGATGTGTTTGCCTTCTAAATTAATTACGCTAGTGTTTTTCGGAATTGAAATGTTGTTTCCAGAACTTACAACTTTACCATTTTTAATCAATAGTGTACCTTTCTCAATAATTTGAGTAGGACTTACATGAATTGTGGCATTTGTAAAGGCTGTAAATTTTTCGTTTGAAGTTTTTACTCCTGTATTAACAGGAAAATACTCCTGAGCATTCAATTGATTGATAGTAATCACTATCAAACAAAAGAGCAGTAGTTTTTTCATAAAGTATGGTTTAGATTAGTATAAGGCATAAAAATAAGTAATGAATCTGAATTAAAGTTTAATAATAAAAAATTAACATTATTTTAAGAAGTGTAAATCGTCTTTATTTTTCTTGTTATAATTGATTAACATACCAACCATTCCGTTGTAACTTTTGATACCTTTTGGTTGCTTATTGGCTTTTAAAAATAAGTTAAAAATGTTTTTAAACATTCCTTCAAAAGGATTTTGATATGAGTTCCAAAAATCTTGTGATTCCCGCATATTTTTTAAGACCCCTTTATTTATGGTACTTATTGCAAGTTTATATTTCTCTTTATCGTGTCGATACAAATCATTTAAAGCGTAACGTAACGCCATATAATATCCAGAATATTGAAAATGAACATCTTGGTTTTTAATTGCTGATAAAAATCCAATAAAATTCGCTTCATTTTCTGCAGCATAACCTAATTGATGCGCAACTTCATGACAACTTGTTGCTGCATAAGAAACCGCAGGATTCAAACTATTTACTTGTGCTTCTCCTGTAAACGGATTCAGATATCCAGAAAAACCCATATACGTTAAAGGTAAACTAATTACAGAATGTTTTATTGATTTACTTTTATATTCAAATTGCGAGTAAGTTGTACTTAAATTGTCATATCCATTTTTTACTTTTTGATATGTTTCATTTTTAGAAAAAGGAAGTTCAACTTTTAAAGTATCATTTTTTGTGATGCTATTTTGCAGTTGATTTGTCTTGGCAATTAGTTGATATGTGAAACTTTCTAATTCATCTGTAGAATAATTTAACTCATTTATTGCTAAAGTTTTATGTAATGGTACTCTGTGATAATTTAGTCCCCAAAGAAAGTGAAAACAGAAATATATTATAGAAACAGATGCCAATATTTTGACAAAATTTATTTTTCTTGCTTTGATTATTTTTATAATAGATTTTATGATAACTATTCCAATAATAATATAAAAAATATCGCCAATCGAAAACGGAATCCATCCAAAAACGATTCTTAAAAATTGAGAAATTATAGGGTAAATTCCCTTAGAATAGTAAGTTTCAACAAATTCAGGATTTCTTGCTACCCATTTTACGAGAAGCCATTGAATAACTAATAAAACAGCTAATATTCTATACTTTTTAGGTTTTTGCATTCCTCAAAAGTAAGAAATAAAATGAGATAAAATTCGTTTGATACTTGTTAACAAAATATGTACTTATTAACAAAAGATGTGTACAAATTTATATCTTTGCAACATCAAAAATTAAAGACTTAAAAATTACTTTTGTTGCTATGGCAGAACCACAATCAATCAAATCAAAGAATACTAAGAGAAGTGCAGTAATTAATCTTGAAAAAGGGAAATTACCGCCACAAGCTGTAGATTTAGAAACTGCAGTTCTTGGTGCTATGATGATTGATAAAAAAGGGGTAGATGATGTTATTGATATCTTGCATCCAGATGCTTTTTATAGAGAAGCACATCAAGTGATTTTTCAAGCGATTCTTACACTTTTCCATAATTCTGAACCGATTGATTTACGAACAGTTTCTAATCAATTGAGAAAAGATGCGAAACTAGAATTTGTTGGAGGAGATTTTTACCTAATCAATTTAACTCAAAAAGTTGCATCTACTGCACATATAGAGTTTCATGCAAGAATTATACTTCAAAAATACATTCAACGTAAATTAATTTCAATCTCTTCTGAAATTATAGGAGAGGCTTATGACGAAACAATTGATGTTTTTGATTTACTAGATACTGCAGAAAGCAAACTATTTGAAGTAACACAAGGAAACTTAAAAAAAGGTTCTGAAGACTCAGAAAGTCTTGTTAAGCAAGCAATTGATAAGATTCAAGAGATTTCTAACAAAGAAGGAATGAGTGGAGTTGCTTCTGGTTTTACCAAATTAGATGAGTTGACTTCTGGTTGGCAGCCTTCAGATTTAATTATTATTGCTGCACGTCCAGGAATGGGTAAAACTGCTTTTGTAATGTCGATGGCAAAAAACATTGCAATTGGTTTTAATCATGCAGTTGCAATATTTTCGTTAGAGATGTCTTCGGTACAGTTAATCACACGTATGATTTCGAGTGAAACTGGAATTCCGTCAGGAAAACTTAGAAAAGGAAACTTACAAGCTCATGAATGGGAACAATTAAACGTAAAAGTAAAAAACTTATCAAAAGCACCTATTTTTATTGATGATACACCATCACTTTCGATTTTCGATTTACGTGCAAAAGCACGAAGATTGGTTTCGCAACACGATGTGAAAATCATCATTATTGATTATTTACAATTGATGACTGCAGGAACAAGTAGTAAAGGAGGAGGGAATCGTGAGCAAGAAATCTCAATGATTTCTCGAAACTTAAAAGCATTGGCAAAAGAATTGGCAGTTCCAGTAATTGCACTTTCACAATTATCACGTGCTGTTGAAACGCGTGGAGGATCAAAAAGACCTTTATTATCCGATTTACGTGAATCAGGAGCAATTGAGCAAGATGCTGATATTGTGTCATTTATATTCCGTCCAGAATATTACGGACAAACAGAATGGGATGATGACGAGCGTACACCTTGTGAAGGTCAGGGAGAATTTATCGTTGCAAAACACAGAAATGGTGGTTTGGAGAATATTCGTTTGAAATTTACAGGCCATTTAGCAGAATTCTCTGATTTAGATGAAGGTTTCGGAACTGAATTCCAATCTAAAATGAATGCTGAACTTCCAGAAAGCGCACAAAACGTAAACCCAAATGATGCATTTGATGATTTGGATGTGCCGTTTTAAATA
>CALIIP010000045.1 GCA_938018045.1 uncultured Flavobacteriaceae bacterium | reverse complement strand
GAAACATCATCAATTGATGTAAGTAGTTGGAAACAAAAATGTTACAATGCGATGAATGATGACTTTAATACGCCAGTTTTAATTGCAAATTTATTTGAAGGAGCAAAATTCATCAATTTAATTAAAGAAGAAAAAGAAACTATTAGTACTCAAGATTTACAATTATTAAAAGATACAATGAATACTTTTGTTTTTGATGTCTTAGGCTTAGAAAATTCAAATGAAAATCAGCAAGGAGAATCAAAACTTTCTGGAGTTGTAGAAATGCTTATCAACATGCGAAAAGATGCACGTGACAATAAGGATTGGGCTCTTTCTGATAAAATACGTGATGAATTACTCGCATTGGGAATTCAGTTGAAAGATGGTAAAGGCGGTACAACATTCTCTGTTAATTAATGATTCAAAAAATCACGAAAATTATCGCTATTCCGTTTATATGGATTGTTCGTTTTTATCAAGCAGCAATTTCACCTTATACACCTTCGGCTTGTAGGTTTTCACCAACTTGCTCGAGTTATGCTGTTGAAGCATTGCAAAAGCATGGTGTTTTTTCCGGTGGATATTTGTCAGTAAAACGGATTTTCAGTTGCCATCCATGGGGTAAAAGTGGTTACGATCCTGTACCGGAAAAAAAAGAAGAAGCATCAGAATAAAAGATATATTTAAAATTAAATAAAATAATATTATGTTACAACTTGGAATAAATTGGAATTCATCACCAGAAATATTTAATCTCTTTGGATTATCAATACGTTACTATGGACTTATGTTTGTAGCGGCTTTTTTATTGGGAATTAGAATCATGAAGAAAATCTATAAGAGCGAAAGTGTTTCTGAAGATTTTGTTGATTCTTTATTCATGTATGTAGTTTTAGCGACTTTAATCGGCGCAAGATTAGGAGAGGTTTTCTTCTATAGTTGGGATAGTTTTAAAGATAGGCCTTTAGAAATATTTTTGCCAATAAGAGAAGATGTAAACGGAACGTTATTTGGATTTATTGAAGGTTGGACTTTTACTGGTTACACCGGTTTGGCAAGTCACGGAGCAGCAATAGGTATTATTGTAGCGATGATGTTGTATCGTAGAAAATACAAGTATAAAAGTTTGATGTGGATTCTTGACAGAATTGTAATTCCTGTAGCATCAGGAGCAGTATTTGTTCGTTTAGGAAATTTGATGAATTCAGAGATTATTGGAAAGGAAACAGGTTCTAATTTTGGTTTTAGATTTATTAGAGAACATTTCTCAAAGGGAGAAGCAATGTCAATTACAAATACCAATAATTTTGAAAAAGCGTATGATTTAATAGGAAATAGCGTTAAATACAAGCATTATTTAGCTGAAGTGCCATTAAGATATCCTACACAAATTTTTGAAGCCCTAAGCTATGTAGGGGTATTTTTGATCTTGTGGTTTGTTTATTGGAAAACTGATAAGAAAAATAAGCCAGGATATTTATTTGGGCTGTTTATGGTTTTATTATGGTCAGTGAGATTTGTTATTGAATTCTTCAAAGAATGGCAAGGAGGGTTGGAGACTATATTCAACATAAACTTAAACACAGGTCAATTACTTAGCATTCCAATGGTTTTAGTAGGTCTATATTTTATGTTTAGAAAATCCAAATAATATTTTTGACATAATCAATTAATTATCAATATTTTAAAAGCATTAACATTGTTAAAAAACCGTTTGCGTTTTTTTTGTTAAAAAACTTAATTTTTTGTTAAAAAAAACATATTTTTGCAGTATACTAATTTAAACACTTAAATAATTATGAAATTAAAAATTTACTTTTTAACTATGTTATTTTTTGTATCACTATCAACATTAGCCCAATCTTATGAGGTTAGTGGAGTTGTTACAGATGATGACAATGATCCTTTACCAGCAGTTTCTGTTATGGTAAAAGGAACTACAAACGGAACATCTTCCGACTTTGATGGTAAATACTCTTTGAGTGTTTCACAAGGTGATGTTTTAGTTTATTCATTCGTGGGATATAATTCTAAAGAAGTTACTATGGATGGTACTTCAACTGTTGATGTTGTTCTAACATCAGGAGTTGCTTTAGATGAAATCGTTGTTATAGGTTCAAGAAATGCCAACAGAACAGCAGTTGACACGCCAGTGCCAGTTGATGTTATTGATATTTCTGAATTGATTTCAACAGGACCACAAGTAAACTTAAACCAAATCTTAAATTATGTTGCACCTTCGTTTGCATCAAATACTCAAACAATTTCTGATGGAACAGATCATATAGATCCTGCTGCATTAAGAGGTCTTGGTCCTGACCAAGTACTGGTATTGATAAATGGTAAAAGAAGGCATTCAACTTCATTAGTAAATGTTAACGGGACAACAGGTAGAGGGTCAGTAGGAACTGATTTAAACTCAATTCCATCTGCAGCTATTTCTCGTGTAGAAGTGCTAAGAGATGGTGCTGCTGCTCAATATGGTTCTGATGCTATTGCTGGTGTAATCAATATTGTATTAAAAAAGAATACAAATGAACTTACTGTAAATGTTACAGCAGGTGCAAACTTCTCTACTGGAGCAAACAGCCTTAAAGGTGGAGTTGATGGAGAGACAGTTAATACTAGTGTTAATTATGGATTAGATCTAGGAGATAAAGGAGGTTATATAAATTTCACTGGAGATATAGAAACAAGAGAACCAACCAATAGAATGGGTAGTTTTACTGGAATGATATTTCATGGTTATAACTCTATTCAAAGAGTAGCTGCAAATAGTGGAACAGATGTAGATGATTTATCTTTTGCTGAAATTCAATTTTTCGCACAAGGTGTTAATCATTTTACACCAGAACTTAAAGCTGCAATTAATGCTGCAAGTTCACAAGATGAGATAGTAGCATTACTATCTAATTCTGGTGGTCCAATTGATTTTACTGAAGCTGAACTTTCTGCAAGAGGACAAACTCGTGATGATTATAATATGAGAGTTGGTCAATCAAAATTAAGAGGAGGTAAATTTATGGCTAATATGTCTTTACCAATTGATGATAATGGTTCAGAAATATATGCATTTGGTGGATTGAGTGCTAGAAAAGGTAATTCTGCAGGTTTCTACAGATTGCCACACCAAACAAGATCTTACTCTAATGTAAACTTAAACGGTTTTTTACCAAATATTAATTCTGATGTTAAAGATAAGTCTTTTGCTGTAGGAATAAGAGGTAAAGCAGGTGAATGGGATGTAGATTTCAGTAATACTTGGGGTGAAAATAGTTTTAACTATACAATTTCTAATTCATTTAATGCATCACAAGGATCTGCATCTAGTAGAACTTTTAATGCTGGTGGATTTGCATTCTCACAAAACACGACAAATTTAGATGTTTCAAAATTCTTTGAAGATAAATGGGAAGGCTTAAACATTGCTTTTGGAGCAGAATATAAAATTGACACTTATGGAATTGTAGCAGGTGAAGAAGCATCTTATACAAATTATAATAATGCACCAGACTTTTTTGGTAGATCTTATCCAGGAGCTGCACAAGTATTTCCAGGATTTAATCCGGATAATGAAGGAGAATGGAGTAGAAACAGTATTGCTGGTTATGTAGATGTTGAAGCTGATTTTACTGAGAAATTTTTATTGACAGCAGCATTGCGATATGAAGATTATAGTGATTTTGGAAACACTTTAAATTTTAAAGTTGCATCACGTTATAAAGTAAGTGAAAACTTTAATTTGCGTGGAGCGGTAAGTACTGGATTTAGAGCACCATCAATGCACCAGCAGTATTTCAATAGCACGTCAACGCTATTTAATGATGCTGGAATACCTGAAGAAGTTGGATTATTCCCTAATAATAGTGTTGCTGCAACAGTATTAGGTATACCAACTTTAAAACAAGAAGAATCTGCAAGTGCAAGTATTGGATTTACGGCATCATTGCCAGAATCTAATATTAAAATTGTTGTTGATGGTTACTTTATTGCGATTGAAGATAGAGTTACTCTTACAGATACTTTTGACCCTACAACACCAGAATTAGTTACTGCTTTTGGAAATGCGAATGCTAGTAAAGCATCTTTTTTCTCAAATGCAATAGATACTGAATCTAAAGGATTGGATGTTGTAATTACTCATAAAGCAACTGTAAATGATGTGAAAATTAAAACTGATTTATCTGGTACTTTTTCTCAAACAAGAAAAGTTGATGATATCCATTCCTCTCAAATTTTAGTTAATGGACTTCAAGGTGATAGATTTTTCAGTAATAATTCAAGAATTTATCTTGAAAGTGC
>CALIIP010000044.1 GCA_938018045.1 uncultured Flavobacteriaceae bacterium | reverse complement strand
TTAAACACTTCGTTTTTCGAATTATTTGACAATCCTACTAAGATATCTTTTACAGATACTTGCAATATTGCGTTGATTCCACCTTTTAAATCCAAACCTAAATTCATAGCTTTGTCTTTAATGTCGTTGTAAGTAAATCTTCCTAAAAGGATAGAATCATTTGAAACTGAATCTAAATAAGATCTTTCAAATTTTGCTAATTGCTTAGCATCTCCATCTGCTTTTAAAATTGAAAATTCTTTAGCGTCTTTCTCAACATTGTTTGCAAACCACGTAAATGATAATTGGTACAAACTTACTAATCCGAAAAGGATAGCAAATAACTTAATAAGTCCTTTATTTTGCATTATGATTTAATTTAATTCTTCAAATTCTTAATAAACGCGCAAATATATAATTTTCAAGAGGAAAACTCACTACTTTTTCACTAAAAGATTGGCTCAAAGTTGCTTTTGCGCACACGAGAGTACTATGAGTTATAACTTTACCCTTTTTGAATCTTATTTTTATTGAAGAATGATTTATATTAGCATCTCAAAATTTTATTAAATGAAGCACTTATCAGATATAGAAATTGCACAAAGCACAACACTTACTCACATAAAACACATCGCAGAAAAGTTAAAGATCGATGAAGATGATATTGAGATGTATGGCAAGTACAAGGCAAAACTCCCATTAAAATTTATTGATGAGGATGCAATAGCAAAGAACAATTTGGTTTTGGTTACGGCATTAACGCCAACACCTGCAGGAGAAGGAAAAACTACTGTTTCTATAGGTTTAACCGAAGGATTAAATAAGATAGGAAAACAAGCAACTGTAGTTTTAAGAGAACCTTCTTTAGGTCCCGTTTTTGGAATAAAAGGTGGAGCTGCTGGAGGAGGATATTCTCAAGTTGTTCCGATGGAAGATATAAATTTACATTTCACAGGAGATTTTAATGCAGTTGAAAAAGCCAATAATTTATTGTCAGCATTGATAGATAATAACTTACAAAGTAAAGTTGGAAACTTAAATTTAGATCCTAGAACTATTTTTTGGAAACGTGTTATCGATATGAATGACAGAGCCTTAAGAGATATCACTATTGGTCTTGGAGGAACTGGAAATGGTATTCCGCGTCAAGATGGTTTTAATATTACGCCTGCATCAGAAGTAATGGCAATTCTATGTATGGCTTCAGATTTTGAAGATTTAAAGCAACGCCTTGGAGATATTTTTGTCGGCTTTACATTTGATAAGAAAACCATTTTTGCACGTGATTTAAAAGCAGAAAATGCGATGGCAATTTTATTGAAAGATGCGATTAAGCCAAATTTAGTTCAAACTTTAGAGAAAAACCCTGCAATTATTCACGGAGGACCTTTTGCAAATATTGCACAAGGAACAAATACAATTATTGCTACTAAAATGGGCCTGTCATTATCTAATTATGTAGTTACAGAAGCAGGTTTTGGAGCAGATTTAGGTGCAGAAAAGTTTTTGAATATTAAGTGTGCTCACGCAGGATTAAATCCGAAATGTGTTGTTTTAGTTGCAACAATTAGAGCATTACGTCATCATGGAGGTGCGCAAAAAGATGAATACAATACACCAAGTTTAGAACGAGTTCAAAACGGATTTACTAACCTTGAAAAGCATATAGAGAACATCAGAAAGTTTAGTATAGAGCCTGTAGTTGCTATCAATTCTTTTATTTCTGATAGTCAGGAAGAAGTAAATTTCATTATTGATGCTTGTAAAAAACTCGGAGTTCAAGCAGTTGTTTCAGAAGGTTGGGCAAAAGGAGGTGAAGGAACGAAAAACCTTGCAAAAGCAGTTGTTGATGTTGTTGAAAATAAAGCAACTCAGTTTAAACCATTGTATGATTGGAAATCTCCAATGAAAGAAAAGATTGAAACGATTGCCAAAGAAATTTATGGTGCAGATGGAGTAGATTTTGATAAAAAAGCATTGTTAAACTTGCGTAGGATTGATAGACTTGGTTTTAATGATTTTGCTGTGTGTATGGCAAAAACTCAAAAATCTTTTTCTGATGATGATACAAAAATTGGTCGTCCGACTGGTTTCAATGTAACCGTTAGAGAGATTGAAATTGCTGCAGGAGCAAGATTTGTAATTCCAATCTTAGGAAAAATGATGCGTATGCCTGGACTACCTTCAAAACCAGCAAGTGAAGGAATGCACATAGATAATAATGGTGTTATTTCTGGATTATCTTAATTATTTTCAGGCAGCCTTTTGTTCATAACTGCAAACCAAAGAGGAGGAATGAGTGCTAAAATCATCATTCCAGGATAACCTGTAAACATTTGCGGTGATTCTTCGTGAGAATCTAATAATTGATATTCTTTATTTGCTCTATGATGATGATCTGAATGTCTAGATAGTTCGAATAAAAGAATACGCCCTAAATTATGATCAGAATTCCAAGAGTGTTTTATAGTTACAACTTCATAGCGTCCACTTTTTTTCTTTTTGCGAAGCAAGCCATAATGCTCAATATAGTTGACTGTTTCTAGAAGTAAAATTCCCAGAATTGCAGCTGCTAAAAAATAAAACAAGACTATTTTTCCGTAGAAAAAATAGATACTTATAAGTAACCCAATTTGAGCAATCGTATATATTATCATTTTATTATTGATTGATATAACTCCCTTTTTTAGAATTGTCAACCTTTTCTTTTCTAGTTGCCATGCTTTAAAATAACTGCTTATTTGAGAGCGAAACCAAAATGCAAATAGCCATTCGTTTTTGCGTGCCGTTGCGGCATCATTTGGAGTTGCTACATCAAAATGGTGTCCTGTATTATGATAAGGTAAAAAGTGGTTTTCAAGTGAAGTAAGTAGCATTATTTCTCCTAAAAATTGCTCAAAACGGCTATTACTATGACCAAGTTCGTGACCGACATTTATTCCAAGAACTCCACATAATATTCCCATTGTTATGATTCTACCTATCAAATCTGGAGTTGTAATATCTTCTTGAACAACTACAAAAAACATAAGTAAAGCCGCAATTTGAATTGGAACCATCAGAAATAAAAGAATTTTATAAAATGAATCATTTTTTGCAGATTCAGCTTCTGTTTCTGTAAGATTTTGTTTGTTAGGCTTGAAAAATAATTCTAAAACAGGAATAGCAGCAAATGTGATTAATAGTGGTAAGTAAGCAAGTATTCCAGTAGATGTAAAGGAAATATATGCAGATATTGGTAATATAAGTATGCTTAAGTATTTTATTCTTTTCATTCCTAAAAGAGTTTGATGTAAATATACAAAATAAAAAAATCCCCATAAATTGCTCTATGAGGATTCTTAGATTAAAAATAGGAAATTTTTAAATCTCAAGTAATTTATTTGTTTTCATAACTGCAGCAGCACTTTCTTGCATTTTTGCTTTTTCTACGTCAGATAAGTTTATTTCTACAATACGCTCAATTCCGTTTTTCCCTAATATTACTGGAACACCAATTGAAATATCATTTAAATCATATTCACCTTGTAACATAACTGAACAAGGGAACATTTTTTGAGCGTCAGTTGCAATAGCATGTACCATTGAAGATACTGCTGCTCCTGGAGCATACCAAGCACTTGTTCCTAACAATCCTGTTAATGTTGCTCCACCAACTTTAGTGTCTGCAGCGACTTGCTCTAATCTTTCATTTGATAAAAATTCTGAAACTGGAACTGAATTACGTGTTGCCAATCTAGTCAACGGAATCATTCCTTTATCAGAATGACCACCAAGTACCATTCCATCAATATCAGAAATTGGTGCATTTGTCGCTTCTGCCAAACGGTATTTAAAACGTGCAGAATCTAATGCTCCACCCATTCCAATAATTCTATTTTTAGCAATACCAGTTGTTTTATGAACCAAGTAAGCCATAGTGTCCATAGGATTACTAACAACAATAATAATTGTATTTGGAGAGTGTTCTAATAAACTTGAAGAAACCATTTTCACAATTCCTGCATTAATTCCAATCAATTCTTCACGAGTCATTCCAGGTTTTCTTGGAATTCCAGAAGTAATTACACAGACATCGCTATTTGCTGTTTGTGAATAATCATTTGTTACACCAGTAATTTTGGTGTCAAATTTTAATAATGATGCAGTTTGCATTAAATCCATCGCCTTACCTTCGGCAAAACCTTCTTTAATATCTAGAAGTACTACTTCTGCTGCAAAATTTCTAATTGCAATATATTCTGCACAACTTGCGCCTACTGCTCCTGCGCCTACTACTGTTACTTTCATTTTTTTAATTTTATATTTTAAACATCAATATTTGCATACTTTGCATTTCTTTCAATAAAATCTCTTCTTGGTGGTACTTCATCACCCATCAACATAGAAAATACTCTGTCTGCTTCTGCTGGATTTTCAATAACCACTTGCCTCATTGTTCTGAATTCAGGGTTCATAGTTGTGTCCCATAATTGTTCAGCATTCATCTCTCCAAGACCTTTGTATCGTTGAATTGAAGTTCCTCCACCCATTTTTTGGGTAATCAAATCACGTTGATCATCATTCCAAGCATATTCTCTTTTCTTCCCTTTCTTTACCAAATATAATGGAGGGGCTGCAATATAAACACAACCTTCTTCAATCAATTCCTTCATAAAACGGAAGAAGAATGTTAGAATTAATGTAGAAATATGACTACCATCAACATCGGCATCACACATGATGACTACTTTCTTATATCTTAACTTTGATAAGTTCAATGCTCTTGGGTCTTCTTCTGTACCTATAGAAACTCCTAATGCTGTAAACATGTTTTTGATCTCTTCGTTTTCAAAAACCTTGTGTTGCATTGCTTTTTCTACATTCAATATTTTACCTCTTAGTGGCAATATTGCTTGGAACATTCTATCACGTCCTTGCTTTGCTGTTCCACCTGCCGAATCTCCCTCAACAAGAAAAATCTCACATTTATCTGGATCAGTTTCAGAACAATCACTTAATTTCCCAGGCAATCCACCAATAGACATTACAGTTTTACGTTGCACCATTTCTCGTGCTTTACGTGCCGCATGTCTTGCTTGTGCTGCTAATATTACTTTTTGAACAATAATTTTTGCATCATTTGGGTTTTCTTCTAAATAATCAGTTAACATTTCTGTTACTGCTTGGCTTACAGCAGCGGTAACATCTCTATTTCCTAATTTCGTTTTTGTTTGCCCTTCAAATTGTGGTTCTCCAACTTTTACAGAAATAATTGCGGTTAAACCTTCACGAAAATCATCACCTGCAATATCAAATTTTAAGTTTTTTAGCATTCCAGAATTATCAGCATATTTTTTTAAAGTAGCTGTCAATCCACGTCTAAAACCAGAAAGGTGTGTTCCACCTTCATGTGTGTTTATATTATTTACATAAGAGTGTAAGTTTTCTGTATATGAAGTGTTATATACCATTGCAACTTCAACAGGGACACCATTTTTCTCACCTTCCATAGAGATGACTGTACTCGTTAATTGCTCACGAGTTGCATCTAAATATTCAATAAATTCTGGCAGACCTCTATCACTATAGAATGTTTCAGTAATTTCGTTTCCTTCATCATCCAACGTGCGTCTATCAGTTAATGTGATAGTCAAACCTTTGTTCAAGAAAGAAAGTTCACGTAATCTTGCTGCTAATGTATCGTAATTATATTCTGTGGTAATTTTAAAAATAGTATCGTCTGGTAAGAAAGTTACCATTGTACCATTTTTGTCAGTTTCACCAATTGGCTTTACAGGATATAAAGACTTTCCTTTTTCATATTCCTGCTCCCAAATTTTTCCGTCTTTATATACGGTTGCTCTTAAATGGTTTGATAGTGCATTCACACAAGATACACCAACACCGTGTAACCCTCCAGAAACTTTATAAGAATCTTTATCAAACTTTCCTCCAGCACCAATTTTAGTCATTACAACTTCAAGTGCAGAAATACCTTCTTTTTCATGAATTCCGATAGGAATACCACGACCATTATCTAATACAGAAACAGAATTATCTTCATTAATCCACACATTAATAGTATCACAATAACCTCCCATCGCCTCGTCAATCGAGTTGTCAACTACTTCATATACTAAATGGTGCAATCCTCTTACGCCAACATCACCAATGTACATTGATGGACGCATACGTACGTGCTCCATTCCTTCTAATGCCTGAATACTCGAAGCATCATAATTGTGTTTTTTTTCTTCGCTCATATATAATTTATAAGTTAAAATGTCTGGCCGAGCGCAGTCGAGACCTTTTATAATCATTTAAAATTGTTACTTCTAATAGAGTTCTCGACTGCGCTCGAACGGACAAAATTAAATTCTATCAAAGATACAAAATTCACCCTTGTTATAAGTCGATTTCACGAAAGTGCGTTTAAAGTTTTTAACAATTGTGAATATCGTGATACGCTCTTAAATCGTCTAAAAACAACTCTAAAACAATTTTTTTATTTTCTGATATTTTTAAAAGCCCGTAAAACTAAATAACGCGTTAGATGCTTTTATTTCAGTTGAAAAAAGTGGTAAATAAACCCAAATTTGAAGTCTATAATACAGAAAAAACTATTTATTTCTTGGTTGATAAATTAATAGTTGTAAAATGTTAAAACCATTCAATTTAATATTATTTTTGCACATGCAAGACAAGGTACTTATTTTAGATTTCGGTTCGCAGTTTACACAGTTAATTGCAAGAAGAGTTAGAGAACTCAACATTTATAGCGAAATACACCCATACAATAGCAAAAAGTTTAACGTTGCTGACTTTAAAGCAGTCATACTTTCAGGAAGCCCACATTCTGTGAGAGGAGATAGTCCTCCAAAACCAGATTTATCAGAAATTAAAGGAAAATTACCTTTGTTGGGAGTTTGTTATGGAGCACAATATTTAGCACATTTTTTTGGAGGCAAAGTAGGAAGTTCAAATACTCGTGAATATGGTCGTGCAAATCTTTCTTTTGTTGATACTTCTGAAACGCTATTTGAAGGAATATCAGAAGGAAGTCAAGTTTGGATGAGTCATAGTGATACCATTCTAAATTTACCATCAGACTATAAAAAAATTGCAAGCACAGGAGATGTTGAAAATGCTGCTTTTAAGATAGAAAGTGAACAAACGTATGCAATACAATTTCATCCAGAAGTATATCATTCTACTGATGGCGCACAATTATTAGAGAATTTTTTGATAAAAATTGCTGGCTTGTCTCAAACTTGGACACCAGATTCTTTTGTTGATACGACAGTTAGAAATATTAAAGAGCAAGTAGGAAATAGCAAAGTAGTTCTAGGGCTTTCTGGAGGTGTAGATTCAACAGTTGCAGCAATATTATTAGACAAGGCAATTGGCAAAAATTTGCATTGTATATTTGTAAATAATGGATTGCTTCGTAAGAATGAATTCGGTAGTGTACTCAAGCAATACGAGGGAATGGGATTGAATGTAAAAGGTGTAGATGCTTCGGCACGCTTTTTGTCTGAACTGAAAGGAGAAAGTGATCCTGAGAAAAAACGTAAGATTATAGGACGTGTTTTTATTGAAGTTTTTGATGATGAATCAAAATTAATTGAAAACGTACAGTTTTTAGCACAAGGAACTATTTATCCAGACGTTATAGAATCAGTTTCTGTAACAGGAGGACCAAGCGCAACAATAAAAAGTCATCATAATGTTGGTGGATTACCAGATTTCATGAAATTGAAGATTGTTGAGCCTTTGCGAATGATTTTTAAAGACGAAGTTCGAAGAGTTGGAAAATCAATGGGAATAGATTCAGAATTGTTAGGAAGACATCCTTTTCCTGGTCCAGGATTGGCTATAAGAATTTTGGGAGATATCACTGAAGAAAAAGTACGTATCTTACAAGAAGTAGATGCAATTTTTATCAATGGATTGAGAAAATGGAATTTATATGATAATGTATGGCAAGCAGGAGCAATGTTACTTCCTGTAAACTCAGTTGGAGTTATGGGAGATGAACGAACTTATGAAAAGTGTGTTGCCTTGAGAGCAGTAGAATCTGTTGATGGAATGACTGCAGATTGGGTAGATTTACCATATAAATTTTTGCAAGAAACATCAAATAAAATAATAAATAACGTAAAAGGCGTTAATAGAGTAGTATATGACATTAGTTCAAAACCACCTGCAACAATAGAATGGGAATAATACTAATTGTTATTATTGATATTAGAAATGAAAAATAAAAAAATGAAGAATATTAAATTATTGTTTTTGCTAATTTTTATGACCTCACTTGCAGCGTGTGGTCAGCAAAAAAAGTACGTTTCATATACAGTAAAGAAAGGTGAAACAATAAAAAGTATTGCAAAGGATAACGATATAAAAGTGCGAGATTTACTTCGTTTAAATCCTGACGTATCAAGAAAACCTGATGCAAATACAGTTATTATTATTCCGAATAAAAAGAAAGAAGAAGTAACAACTACTTCAACCGATACATATAAAGGTAAGTATCATACTGTTCAGTCAAAAGAAACATTATTTGGTATTGCCAAAAAATATGAAGTGTCTGTTGATGATTTGAAAAGCGCAAACAATCTTAATGGAAATAATGTGAGTGTTGGTAGACAATTAAAGATTCCCGCAAAAAAGGAAGTTGAGGTTGTAGAAATTCCAACAGATGTTGTTGTTGAAGATGTTGATGTTAAAGAAATTGGAGTTGACACTCATATAGTAGAAAAAGGAGATACCGTTTTTAATATCACAAGGCGATATAATATTTCTGAAGAAGATTTAATGGCCATGAATCCGACATTAAATACCATTGGTTTAAAACTCGGAATGTTCTTAATTGTTGGCGAAAAAGAATATGTTGTAGAAAATTTATTTGTTGATGATATTACAAGTAAGCCAATGAATATTGTTTTGATGTTGCCATACAAGTTGAATAGCACGAATGATGTAAATACAGAATTTGAAAAAAATTCGTCGCTTTTAAATATTGTAACAGATTTTCATTCAGGAGTGTTAATTGCTATAGATTCTTTAAAACAGCAAGGAATGCGCATCAATTTAAAAGTTGTTGATACAGAGAATAGTACAAGTAAAATTTCTTCAATTCTCAATGAAAATAATTTTGATGATGTAGATGCAGTAATTGGACCATTATTCTTGAAAAACGCAAAGTTAGTAGCAAAGAAGGTTGGGAGTATTCCAGTAATTGCGCCAGTTTATTCTAAAAGCCAAACATATACATCAGAAGGAAGTTTGGTTAAAGTTGCACCAAATAAAAATTTGACAGAAGATAAATTGATAAATTATATGCTAGATAATTATTCTGGAGAAAATATTATAATTGCTGGTGATTCAGGAACTAAATCTGTTGCAGAAATTTCGAGAATTGCTGCAAGATTAAAATCTCATGATTCTATTTCTAAAGTAACTATTTTGAAGCCAGAAAAAGGATATATAAAGAAAGATAGATTTATCAAGGCAATTGACACTATTTCTGAGCGAAAAAAATGGATTTTATTTATAGGTGAAGATGGTGTGACTGCAAATGATGTTGTAAACAATCTTGGAGTAATATCTAAAAAAACAGCAACGATTCAATTGTTTAGTTTTGATAACGGTGCTCATTTTTCAAATGTGAGTAATAATCAATTAGCGAGATTACAGTTTACGTATCCTGTTGAAGAATTTGTTGATGTTACAAATGATGCAGTTGTAAATTTCAGAAAAAAATACAGAAAAA
This sequence comes from uncultured Flavobacteriaceae bacterium, assembly GCA_938018045.1. Lineage (GTDB taxonomy): Bacteria > Bacteroidota > Bacteroidia > Flavobacteriales > Flavobacteriaceae > Urechidicola. The sequence goes on along the minus strand of CALIIP010000044.1, from coordinate 1,894 downwards.
AATATTATAGTGATCCAACAAAATATGCTATCAAAGGATTTGATGTAACATATGATACCTTATTGCGTTTGTCAAGTTTTGATACCTTTAATGAAGGGGCTAAAGCCGGAGTTTCTCATCGTGTTGGAACAAAGTTCGACTATAGCAAAAAATTATTTGGAAGTACAGAAAACAATGGAGTTTTCTTAATTCAATATCAAGAAGATTTAAATTTAAAGGTTTTAGATTAAGATTTTAAAGACAATAAAAAAAGCGACCAATTGGTCGCTTTTTTTATGTGTATTCTTTTTATTTTCTTAACGAAATCCTTTTCTACCTTTCATTTGTTGCCTTTGAGCCATTCCTGCACCACCAACACGTTTCATTTGATCTTTCATAGATTTTATTTGCTCTTTTAGCATACCTTGAGTATCTAATTTTTTTGCTTCACCAATTAATTTTGTAGCTTCATTCTTACGATTTTTAGACATTGCAATTCCTGCTAACTGTAATTTAGCCATTGCTGTATCATGACCCATTGAAAGACCTAGAGACAATGCTTTCTTGAAGAATTTTTCTGCTTGCGTTAGATTGGTTTGTGAAACCATAATTCCTTGTAAGAAATTATAATATCCTTCTTGTTTTTGCACCAATGCACTACTTGGATTCCTAATTTTGCTAAGCCATTTTTTACAACCTTCAAAGTTTTGCTTGCGCAATTGTAAAAATGCTAATAATATAAATTCGTTTTTATAATAGAAGAAAACAAAGATTCCTGCTAAAAAAAGCAATGAAATTCCGTTCATAATATTACCATCAACAAATTGAAAAACTGCCCAAACTGTAATTGCAGCAGCGATAACTAATTTTATATATTTATTAAACATAGTTTGTTTTTAATTTTTGAATTGCAAAGATAAGTTTTTTGTGCTTACTTCTGATAATGTTTTCTATACTTAAAGTATGCGAAAACACTTAAAATTATAGAACCTCCAAGCCAAGACCAGATTTGTATAGGAATTGGAACTACTTCACCAGCAGCATAAGAGTGCAATCCAGATAATAAATGGTTAACACCAAGATATGTCATTAATATTGTTGCAAATGACAATACCGACATTACATTAAAAGTAAAACGACCTCTAAGTCCTGGAATCAAACGTGTATGAAGTATAAATGCATAAATCATAATACTTATCAAAGCCCAAGTTTCCTTTGGATCCCAACCCCAATATCGACCCCAACTTTCGTTCGCCCAAATACCTCCAAGAAAATTTCCAATAGTTAATAGTATCAAACCAACAGTCATAGACATTTCGTTGATAATTGTGATCTCTTTGATAATTAAACCAAGTTTTTCCTTGTTATTTTTTGTAGTTACAAGTATTAGAAATAGAGCAAGTGTTCCTAAAATCATACTTAACACAAATGGTCCATAACTCGCCACAATAATTGCAACATGAATCATTAACCAATAAGAATCAAGTACAGGAACTAAATTCCCGATAGATGGATCCATCCAATTCCAATGTGCAACCATCAAAATTACAGAAACAACAAATGTAGTTGCAGCAATGGTTAAGGCAGATTTTTTTCCAAGGAGAAAACCAAAGAGCATTGTTGCCCAAGAAATATAAATCATAGATTCATAAGCGTTACTCCATGGCGCATGACCAGAAATATACCAACGAATACCCAAACCAATTGTTTGATAAACGAATAACGCAATAATAATAGCAACACCTATTTTTATAAGTGTGTTTATTCTTTTTGATGTTTTAAATATTCTGATGACCACAAAAAGGAAAAGTAATGTTCCAGCATATAAGTAGTACTTATATAAACTTTTAAAGATGTCATACTTGTTGTAAAAAAGTTCTAATTCAATTTTATTTTCAGATGGATAAACAGCCGA
>CALIIP010000043.1 GCA_938018045.1 uncultured Flavobacteriaceae bacterium | reverse complement strand
AGAACGGTTTGATCATGTGAGTTCGATGGAAATCAATTTGACCTCAACATTTGAAGAGTTCAAAACTGTTATACCTCTAGATTTAGATAAGGCAGCCGTTGATCTTTCACTTGCCAATACACGTGCAAGATTAAGAATGTCTACCTTATATTATTTGGCTGGTGTAAACGGTTATTTGGTTGCTGGAACTGGAAATAAAGTGGAGGATTTTGGAGTAGGTTTTTTCACAAAATATGGTGATGGTGGCGTAGACTTAAGTCCAATTGCAGATTTAATGAAATCTGAAGTTTATGCAATTGCAAAGGTTCTTAAAGTTCCTGCTTCTATACAAGTTGCAAAACCTACTGATGGTTTGTTTGGCGATAGTCGTACTGACGAAGATCAAATTGGTGCGAGTTATGATGAGTTAGAATGGGCAATGCAACAAAATGACAATGGCAAAACTTCTGATGATTTTGAAGGAAGAGAGAAAATTGCTTTTGACATTTTCAAACAACGTAATAGAGCCAACAAACATAAAATGGATCCGATTCCTGTTTGTTTGATACCTAAAGAGCTGAAATAGTAGTTTAGTTAAGACTATTAATCAATACTGAGTTTTCATTATACCAATTACCATTTGAATATGTTATCACACCATATTCTGAATGGTAAAACTCCGTTCCTAATTCAAAATTTTGATCAACGCCTGCAATATAATCAGGAACACAAACTCCATTATCAATTTGAGTATAGCCTTCATCACAAGGGTCACTGTCACAACTCACAATAAAAACAAAAACAACACATAAACTTAGGAGTAAAGTTAACTTTTTCATATTTTTTTTTAATTTATTAAACATCAATAAATCTACAAAAAAATCAACTAATAAAATAATTGCTTTTAAACAACTCTATTCAAGTATTGAAATAGTCTTTTTTTAAGATTAGAATAATTAATTATCTCTTCTAAAATAGATTCATTGCTTTCTTCTTGAGAAATAGTAGAGGTTAACGAAGTTATTTTTTCATCAATTAATACTCTACGAAGATTAAAAACAGTGTCAGACACTAATTTTGAAAGATGATCATCTCGATCTTTTACAAAAATATCTCTACGTTTCCAATCGCTTAATGTATATTCCTCTTCATCCATTAAAATATTGGTAATCAACGTTGAAACCTCAATATCTGTATGATTTATAAACGTATCTACATTTATGGTTTGATCTTGATTTAACTGGTTTATCACATCAAAATACACTTGCTGAAACAAAGAATTAGTAAACTCCATTTCATCATCTTGCAGTTCTAAATAAACTTCTTGAGCAACAATATTTGTATAAATTTCGTTCTTATTTCCTTCAGTATCTTCAGCCAATACATCAATAAAATCTACTTCTTTATTGCCGTGTAACAACAAAATTTTGATGATTTCCTTTTCATATTTATGCAATTCATTTACCTCTTCAACTTGCGCCGTTTTTTCTAAAACAGGAGCAACAGGTCTTAATTGAGTTGGTCTTTTAGAAGCGTCACGCTGTTCTTTCTTATCAATTTGAGCCAACTCGCTGAACAACACATTTTCAGAAATATTCATAATTCGAGAACACTCTTGAATGTATACTTCTTGCTGTATTCTATCCGGAATTTTAGAAATACTCACAACAATATCGCGAATCAATCCTGCTTTTTTTACTGGATCATCTTTCGCATCTTTCATCAAAAGTGACACTTTAAAATTGATGAAGTCTTGCGTATTTTCTGCCAAATATTCCTTTAACTCATCTGTAGAAACTCGTTTTGAAAAACTATCTGGATCATCGCCATCAGGAAACATCAAAACTTTTACGTTCATCCCTTGTTCCAAAATCAGATCAATTCCTCTTAATGATGCTCTAATTCCTGCAGCATCTCCATCAAAAAGTATGGTGATATTTTGTGTTAATCTTCGAACCAATCTAATTTGATCTGAAGTTAAAGCCGTACCTGAAGACGCTACAACATTCTCTACACCATTTTGATGAAACGAAATAACATCTGTATAACCTTCAACCAAATAACAGTTGTCTTCTTTGGCTATAGATTGTTTTGCATGGTAAATTCCGTATAAAATTTTACTTTTATGGTAGATATCACTTTCTGGCGAATTAAGGTATTTGGCAATCTTTTTTTCGTTGGATAATGTTCTTCCACCAAAACCTAAAATACGTCCGCTCATACTATGAATCGGAAATAAAACGCGGCTTTTAAATCTATCAAACTGACGTGTTTCATTCACGATTGTCAGTCCAGATTGTTCAAGATATTTTAATTCGTATCCTTTTCTAACAGCAGTATCTGTAAAGGCATTCCAATCATCTAATCCAAATCCTAATTCAAATTTTTTGATGGTTTCATCGGTAAAACCTCGCTCTTTGAAATAGGTCAAACCAATGGCTTTTCCTTTTTCGTTGTTCAATAAAATATCGTGGTAATAATCTCTTGCAAATTCTGATACTAAAAACAAACTTTCGCGTTCGCTTGCTTGCTCTTTTTGCTCGTCTGTTTGCTCAGTTTCTTCAATTTCAATATTGTACTTTTTTGCGAGGTATCGAATGGCTTCAGGATAGGTATATTTTTCATGCTCCATTATAAATGAAATCGCATTTCCTCCTTTTCCTGAAGAAAAATCTTTCCAAATTTGTTTTACAGGCGACACCATAAATGATGGTGACTTTTCGTCTGAAAACGGACTTAAACCTTTAAAATTACTTCCTG
>CALIIP010000042.1 GCA_938018045.1 uncultured Flavobacteriaceae bacterium | reverse complement strand
GCTGTATTGTACTCTTCTGCTTGTTCGTTATATTGAAAAATAGTTACGGCTGCTATCAATACAGAAGCGACTAATATCAATAAAATCATTGATAAAAACACACGGTTTTGTAAGGATAGTTTTGTATTAGCCATTAGATAAATTTGAAGTAAATATACTTAATGATATTGAGCAATAAACATACTAAGTTATTTTTTATAACGAAACTTAAAGAAGATAATCATACAAACCAAAATTGCAGTAACAATATTGGCTAATATTATCGAAATACTATCTATTAAAACTCCATATGTTAACCAAAGAAAAACTCCAGTTAACATCACCAAATACATAGATAAAGAGATGTTTTCGACTTCTTTAGTATTCCAAATTTTATAAACTTGCGGAACAAAGGATGCTGTAGTTAATGTTGCGGCAATCAAGCCAATAATTTCGATATTAAAATCCATATTTATAAGATGGTTTGTTGTGTACCAACAACATTAATTCCGTGATCGGTAAGCGTTTTTACTTTTTTTGGATTGTTTGTCAGCATGCGAATAGAATTTACGCTCAATGCTTTTAAAATTTCTGCAGCAACACTAAAGTCTCGTGCATCTTTGCTAAATCCTGCTGCTTCATAAGCTTCAGGTTGCGACATTCCTTGCTCTTTAAATACTGTGCTTTTTAATAATGCATAGTGACCATTCCCTTTTCCTTCTTGTTCTAGCCAAATAACAATTCCTTTTCCTTCTCTTTGGATTAACTCTTGAGAGATTTCCATTTGCTCTCTACAATCACATTCTATACTGTTAAAATGATGACCAAAAATACATGAAGAATGAACTCTACACAATACGTTTTCTTGATTAGAAATATCTCCCATAACGAGCGCAAAAGAATCTTGCGTTCCGTCATTAAAAAGGATTTCATGAAACTCTCCGAATTTTGTTTTTAAATCTATTTCGGCTAATCTTTCTATCATAGTTATCCTACGATATTTACAATTTTTCCAGGAACAACAATTACCTTTTTTGGCGCTCGCCCATCAAGTTGTGCAATTGTTTTTTCGTCTGCCAAAACAGCCTTTTCAATTTCCTCTTTGCTCATATCTAATGGAAACTCAAGCATAAAACGCATTTTCCCATTAAACGAAATTGGGTAATTTTTAGAACTTTCTACCAAATGTTTCCCGTCAAATACCGGGAATTCAACAGTAGAAATAGATTTTTTATTTCCTAATTTCTTCCACAATTCTTCTGCAATATGTGGTGCATATGGCGAAATTAAAATCGCTAATGGCTCTAAAATTTCACGCTTGTTACATTTTACTGCGCCCAACTCATTCACAGCAATCATAAATGAACTTACAGATGTATTGAAAGAGAAATTAGCAATATCTTCATCTACTTTTTTGATGGTCTTGTGCAATGTTTTTAACTCTTCTGCTGTTGCATTATCATCTGAAACTACAAATGCTCCTTCATCTCCAGAATGGTATAATTTCCATAGTTTTTTCAAGAAAGAATACACTCCTGAAATACCTGAAGTTTTCCAAGGTTTAGATTGCTCTAATGGACCTAAGAACATTTCAAACAATCTTAAACTATCTGCACCATATTCTTCACAAATAGCATCTGGATTCACAACATTGTACTTAGACTTAGACATTTTTTCTACTTCACGGCCAACCTTAAAAGTCCCATCTTCTTCGGTAACAAATTTTACATCTTTATATTCTTCACGCCAATTTTTAAAAGCACCTATATCTAATTCGTCTGAAGCATTTACAAATGCGACATCAGAATGTATTGGTTGAACTTTCTTATCTTTAATTAATCCTTGTGATAAAAATCTATTTGTTTCTTCTTCTCTATAAACAAAAGCACTTGTTCCAGTAATCATTCCTTGATTGATCAATTTCTTGGCAAACTCATCTACAGGAACAATTTCCTTATCAAACAAGAATTTCTGCCAAAAACGTGCGTACAACAAGTGACCTGTTGCATGCTCAGATCCACCAATATATAAATCCACATCTTTCCAATAATCTAATGCTTCTTTGCTTGCAAATTCGCCTTCATTATTAGAATCCATATAGCGATTAAAATACCATGAACTTCCCGCCCATCCAGGCATTGTGTTTAACTCTAAAGGAAAAACTATCTTATCATCAATCAATTTATTGGCAACAACTTTCTTCTTTTTAGAGTCCCATGCCCAAACTTCGGCATTTCCTAAAGGTGGTTTTCCATCTTCTGTCGGTAAATACTTTTCAACTTCTGGCAATACAATTGGTAAATACTTTGCATCAATCATTTGCGGCATTCCATCTTTATAAAACACTGGAAAAGGTTCTCCCCAATATCGCTGACGAGAAAAAACTGCATCGCGCAATCGGTAATTTATTTTTCCATATCCTATTCCACGTTTTTCTAATTCGTAGATACTCGTTTTCAATGCTTTTTTATAAGGCATTCCGCTTAAGAAATCAGAATTGGAAATCTTCGTTCCATCTTTTCCTTCATGTGCTTCTTCTGAAATATCAAC
>CALIIP010000041.1 GCA_938018045.1 uncultured Flavobacteriaceae bacterium | reverse complement strand
TCACGTTATTTTTATGCAGATGGTTATGAAGCACGCCAAGAAAAAGGTGAGCCGCAAAAACAATTATCTAAAGAGTTTGTACGTCAGTGGTTAATTCAAAACGGATTCCAAGGAAAAGACGGGCAGCAAATTCCCGAAATGGATGACACTAAAATCACAGAAATTTCTGAACGCTATATTGAATTGTATGAGCAAATTACAGGAGACACTTTTGTAAAAGCAAATGTTGAAAATGTTGCGAATCGTATAGAGAAAAATGTACTTTCTTTTTTAGAAAAACACTGAAATATGACCGATAAATTCATGCAAGCAACCATCGATGAAGCCAAAAAAGGGCTTTCTGAAGGCGGAATTCCAATTGGTTCGGTACTCGTTTATAAAGATGAAATCATAGGTAGAGGGCACAATAAAAGAGTGCAATCTGGAAGTGTGGTTTTACACGGAGAAATGGATGCGCTTGAAAATGCTGGTAGATTATCAGCAAAAATATACAAAGAAAGTACACTTTACACTACTTTATCGCCTTGTCCTATGTGCTCAGGAGCAATTTTATTATACGGAATTAAGAAAGTAATAATTGGTGAAAATAAAACGTTTTTAGGCTCAGAAGAATTATTGAGAGCGAATGGAGTAGAAGTTGAAGTTCTTGACAATATAGAATGTAAAGGTTTAATGAGAGCATTTATTAATAACAATCCAACACTTTGGAATGAAGATATAGGCGAATGAATAGTAGAATATTAATAGTAATAGTTTTCTTTTTGTTGTTTGATGCATATGCATACAAAGGAATTTCAAATTTGATTGGAAATTTAAATTCGAATTGGAAAATAGCCATCAATTTTTTATATTGGATTATTAGTTTAGGAATCCTTTTCCAAGTATATACCATCGCTTCAAATTTTAGAACTTATACGGCAGAAAATCCTGATTCTTTCAGGTTCTGGTCAGGTATTATCTGTGTAATTTTCTTTACCAAATTGTTTTTTATCTTTTTTCATCTGATGGATGACATTGTTTGGATGTTTACTAAAATTGCAAATTATTTTAAAACAGATACTAAAGTTTTTGAAGGAGCATCAATGACTAGAAATTCGTTTATTACAAAAGTTGGTTTGGGTGTTTCTGCATTGGTTTTTGGTTCGTATGCGTACGGAGTTATAAAAGGTAGATATTCCTTTAAAATATTTAAAGAAAAAGTAAAATTTCCAAATCTTCCAAGTGTTTTTAATGGTTTAAAAATTGTGCAGATAAGTGATTTGCATTTAGGGAGTTTTATCAATGATTTTGATGAGGTTGGTAGTGTTGTTCCTTTAATTAATGATTTGAAACCTGACTTGATATTTTTTACTGGCGACATGGTAAATGTTCACTCTGATGAAGCAGAACCATGGATTGATACGTTTAAGAAGTTAAAAGCAAAGCATGGAAAATATTCTGTTTTCGGAAATCATGATTATTGTGATTACAGTAATCACCCTCAAGAAGAACGCAAGAGAAGCATCAATAGATTAAAGGAAATTCATAAAGAAATGGGTTTTAATTTATTGGAAGATGAACATACTTTTTTAGAAAAGGACAGTCAAAAAATCGCCATAATAGGAATGCATAATTGGGGAAAAGGCTTTCATGAAATTGGTAGTTTAGAAAACGCTATAAAGGGATTGGATGACAATTATTTTAAATTATTATTATCACACGATCCAACTCTTTGGGAAGAAAAAGTGAAAGGCAAGAAAAATATTGACTTAACATTTTCTGGACATACACACGGAATGCAAATGGGAATTGAAATTCCGTTTTTGAATATTAAATGGAGTCCAGCAAAATTGCGTTATAAGCGTTGGGCAGGACTTTATAAGTTTGAGAAAAACTATATCTATATAAATCGTGGATTAGGCTTTTTAGGTTTTCCAGGTCGTGTTGGAATTGCTCCAGAAATCACATTGATCGAGTTGAATAAAGAATAATTTAGGAACTCAATTCAGCATTCATTTTATCTAGTTTAGACTGTCTTAAATACAAAAAGAACGGAAAAGTAAACGCAATAGCAACTAAGAAAGTCAACGGAATCAATATCCACCAATACTTTATTTTTAATTTTATTGCTTCAGGTATAAACCAAATAAAAAAGGTTAAAAGCACTATTTGCAGATCTGCACTAAAAGACCTAGCTGCAAAATTGACTTTGGTTTGTTCGATAAAATTTAATATCGAAGTATCTTCTTCTGTTAAATAGAATTGAATATTAAAATACCAAGTATAGCAAACACCTAAAATGGCAATTATAAGAAAGATATATTTACGTTTCATGTTGATTTTTATTTAATTTGATGAAAACAAAAAGGAAGAAAGCGAAAAATATCAAATCATTTACGCCATATATTGAGTAGAACATTCCTGCCATAAAATCTTTTTCATACACTTCAGAAACATTATTATTAAGAATCCATTTCAGCCAAACACAACCATAAATCAACTTTTCAATAGCAAATACTCCAACAAGCCATTTTACTTTATCATAATTTTTTGCAATAGCAATATATGCCAAACCCCAAATAGTAATCATTAATAAGCCAAAATTTGACATAACGACAGGATCTACTTCTGGAATAGTTTGATTGGTGAAAAATCTTGAAAAGACTAACACAGATATGTTCATTAGGCCAGAAATAATAAACCCTTGCGTAATTATTTTGCTTTTCATAGTTAAGTTTTATTTTCACTTCGTTTTTGAAGCCAAAAGTATATATGTGTGTAAATTTAAACTACGCTTTACTCAACTTTTTCTGATATCTAGATTGAACAAGATCTATTACTATTAAAATTCCGATTACAAAATAGAATGTTGTTTTACTCATTGGAACAATCTCATTATTAAATATTTTTATATGCGCTAAATGTCCACCTTCAGTAATTAACATAATTCCAACAATAAACAGAATAAATAGCCCTAAGACTTCATACAAACGATTTTTTGCTAAAAATTCCGAAATTTTATCAGCTAATAAGACCATTAATAATCCACTAATAACAATAGCAATTGCCATTATTATAAAAGCTGTAGTTGAGTTTTCTATTTCATTTGTAAGGCCAATAGCAGCTAAAATAGAATCGAAAGAAAAAACTAAATTCATAATCACAATACTTGTAATTGCTGCATTAGCAGATTTTGCACTTTTCGAATTTGATGCTACATCTTCATTTAAATCATCTATAGCAATCATATGCCAAATTTCTTTTATGGCTGTATAAATGATAAATCCACCTCCAAGTAAAACAATGATGCTATGACCATTAAAGGCAAATTTCACAACATCAGTAATTTCTCCAGTTAAAAATGAAAAAGGTTCTTTAAAAAAATCAATGATAGAAACTAAAACAAATAATAAAACAATTCTTAAAACAATTGCAATTAAAATTCCTGTTTTACGAACACGTTTTTGATCTGCTTCAGGTGCTTTTTTTGATTCTAATGAGATGTATAAAAGGTTATCGAACCCTAAAACGGCTTGTAAAAGAATAAGCATTACAAGTGTAAAAATAATTTCTGCCATAAATATATTGATTTGTGATTGTTCAAATATATTTAAAATTCAGAAACTATGAAGTCTTTTTATTTATAAGTAATGAAGTTTTTTTAAAATGTTCATTAAACCTTTTCTAAAATTTCTAGTCAAAGAGACTAATTAACTAAACTTATAGAAATGAAGTATATAAAATTTGCGCTAGTAATTGTATTTATTTCAATAACTTCTTGTTCTGAAGATACTATTTCTAGTACAGATTCAGAACCAGAACCTACAATCAATACAAAACCAAACATTTTGTTAATTATTGCTGATGATATGGGTTTAGACGCAACGCCAAGTTATAGTCTAGGAAGTCAAAAACCGACAATGCCAAACGTTTCATCGTTTATTCAAACTGGTCTTAAGTTTAATAATCTTTGGGCATATCCAACTTGTACACCTACAAGGTCAAGTATGCTTACTGGTAAGTATGGTTTTAGAACCAATGTTACCAAAGTTGGAGATGTTTTATCAACTTCAGAAATAGCACTTCAGAAATATTTAGATAACAATAATTCAACTTACAATCATGCAGTTATTGGTAAATGGCATGTTTCAACAGATGCAAATCACCCAACAAATATGGGTATAGATTATTATGCAGGAATGCTAAATGGAGCAGTACAATCTTATACAAATTGGAATTTCACTGAAAACGGACAAACAACTACTTCATCAGAATATATAACAACAAAATTTACTGATTTGGCTATAGATTGGATAGATGATCAAACAGATCCTTGGTTTTTGTGGTTGGCTTACACGGCTCCTCACACACCATTTCATTTACCACCAAATGATTTACACTCACAAGGTGTTTTGCCAACAGATCAAGCAAGTATAGACGCTAATCCAATGCCATATTATTTTGCAATGTTAGAGGCAATGGATACAGAAATTGGACGATTATTAAGTTCGATGACTCAAGAAGAAAAAGACAATACAGTGATTATTTTTATTGGAGATAACGGAACTCCAAATCAAGTTGCACAAGATTATAATAGCAATAGAGTAAAAGGAACTGTATATCAAGGAGGCGTAAATGTGCCTATGATAAT
>CALIIP010000040.1 GCA_938018045.1 uncultured Flavobacteriaceae bacterium | reverse complement strand
TTCAGTAATTTCTTTTGCTGTTGGAGGGTTTTCTAGATAGTTGACAATTTTAAATTCTTTCCCAGAACTCTCTATAATTTTTTTTCCTTGACGACTTTTGCTACATCTTGGATTGTGGTAAATTTTAATCATTTAGAAATTTGGTTTTCTGTCTTTTTTATCGAAATCAATTTTGCGATTCTTTTTACTTTGATTAAAACGATATGTAAATGATAAAATGATGTCTTGATATTTATATTTAATATTACTTCTAGAGAAGTAATTAGTATCAAATCGATCTCTATCAGTTTGGTTTGAGTTAAATAAATCATTAATGTTTAAACTCAATGTAGCGTTTTTATCAAATAACTCTTTACTCAAAGCAAGACTTGTATATGCATAAGCCTTGCGAGTTGAAACAGCACCTTCAGATTTTAAACGATAAAAAGTTGAAGCCTGAATGCTAACTGCATTTGGAAGTTTAAGTTGTGTAGTTAAATTAAAAATACCATTAAAAGTATTTTCATTATAGTCTACACTTATTGGTTGGTTTAGTGTGTTTATAGTTTCAAAAACACCATGTTGATCAAAATTATATAGTTGCGTACTGAGGTTGAAACTTAATGTGTTTGAGGCTTTATACATTGCATAAATATCGATACCATAATGATTTAGATAACCAACATTTTGAGGTGTAGTAATTAATTTATGTACACCATCTATTTGCTCACCAGTTTCATAGGTTACATCTTGATGCCAATCATTAAGCCTGTTATAAAATAATGCTGGAATAAACGTGATTTTATCACTTGAATATGTGTAGTCAAATGAGAAATAATGTGAGAAATAGTGCTTGAGTTCTGGATTACCTATATATGAAGAAGTGGCGCTATATCGTTCCTCAAATGGTTGCAGTTGTATAATTGTTGGACGTTGAATACTCTTGCTATAATAAAAACTTATTGCCCTTTTGTCATTAAATGTGTATTGAAAATAAGCAGAAGGGAAGAAGGAATTCAATTTAAAGTTTTTAATACTATTTAAATCTAAATATTCAATTGCTGCTTTTGAGAATTCACCACGTGCACCTATACCTAAATAAAACTTATCTTTTTCAAATTCATAGTCTACAAAACCAGCATGAACATCTCTTGAGTAATCTATATTGCTAGTTGACGTGCTATTTCTAAATGGTGAATTCCAAAACTCTCCATTATAACCAATGGTAATAATTGAATTTTCTGAAAGAGGATTTACGTATTTAATGTCAAATTCTGTATTTGAAAATTTATTATTTTGAGTGTAAAATTCATTGATATAATTTGAATTTGTATTGGTTATATCATCTTCATTTGATTCATCATCATTTGAATGTCTTAAAGAAGAAGATACTGTTTTACCTTCTTTACTAAAGTTGTGATCAAAACTGAGTACAAATTCAACTATATCATTTTTTGCATCACTTATATGGTCTCTTTCGTTTGTAGATGTTTCTACCAATCCCGTATCTAAAATAGATGAATTAGTCGAAGTTTCACTTTTCTGATCTAGATTTATATAATTTATTGAAGTGGTTAATGTTGTATTTTCTGATAGATAAAAATCAGTACCAATGGTCGTATAAAAACTATTTTTTTTACTGTCAAATATGCTATTTTCGTTAAGAAAATTTGAAGTGTTACCATTTACAAAGTACTCATTTTTAGAATCAGATAGTTTTATAATATTTTTATGATTGTAAGAAGTGTTGGTGAAAAAATTGATTTTTTTCGATTTATAATTTAAAGTTAGTAGTCCGCCGTATATATCTTTATGACCAATAGATCCTGTTATGGAAGCGTTTAATCCTTCATCTTTCCCTTTCTTTAAGATGATATTAATTACTGATGTAACTGACGCATCATATTGCGCTCCAGGATGCGTATCAACTTCAATTTTTTCAATAGAACCAGCAGGAAGAGATTTTAAAACTTCTGATTTAGATAAAGAAGAACTTCTACCATTTACCAAAACTGTTGTAGGTCGACCTTTAATTGTTGGTGTATCATTTTCAACAAATACAAAAGGGACATTACTCATAATATCCATAACTGAACTTCCTTCAGTAGAAATATCTTCAGACACATTATAAATCAATTTGCCTTTTTGTATTTCTATAAGTTTCTTTTTTCCAGTAATCTCAATACTATTTAAGAGTTCTGTATCTTCACTTAACATTAGAGATCCAAAATGAATATCGTTGGTGACGCTTTGAGAAGGTAGTATTTTTGTTTTGTATCCTAAAAATTCTAAAGTAATAATATATTGACCTTTTGGTACAGAGATTTCGAACTTTCCTTTTTTATCTGAAATACCACCAAGAATGTCAGAGCCTTTTTTTGATTTAAAAGTAACTGTTGCGTATTCTATTGCTTCGTTAGTTTTAGCATCAACAATTTTACCAGTTATATTAAAACTTGGGATATTTTCTTGGGCTTGCATGTAGGGGATACAAAAAAACAAGAAAAGTACTTGTAAGAGTATTTTTTTCATTTAGTAAGCGTATTTAGCATTTTTTTTCCACAAAACAAATATAATGAAAAATATGAATTTTATACCGTTTATACTGAAAAACAAACCATTTACACGCGAAAACATGTGTTTGATTAAAGTAAAGGGTAGTAACTTCTTTAAAATCAATCAATAAGGTTTGAAATGAAGAATGTTTTTTTATTGGGAAATATTAAAGTTCATTCGCATCCTCTTTTTGACCATTTAGCATTAAAAATGCTTTTAAAAATTCGTCAATATCACCATTCATAACATTGTCAACATTTCCAGTTTCATGTCCAGTACGAACATCTTTCACCAATTTATAAGGATGCATCACATAGTTTCTTATTTGGCTTCCCCATTCTATCTTCATTTTTCCCGCTTCAATTTCTCCTCTTGCTTCTAATTGTTTGCTCAATTCAATTTCATAGAGTTGAGATTTTAGCATTTGCATGGCTCTATCCCTATTTTCATGTTGAGAACGCGTTTCTGAACAAGAAATTTTAATTCCACTTGGTTTGTGAGTTAGCTGAACTTTAGTTTCTACTTTATTTACATTTTGTCCTCCAGCACCACTAGAGCGTGAAGTTACAATCTCAACATCCGCAGGATTTATATTAATCTCAATACTATCATCAACTAATGGATATACATAAACGGAAGCAAAACTTGTATGACGCTTAGCATTACTGTCAAACGGAGAAATTCGCACCAAACGATGTACACCATTTTCTCCTTTCAAATATCCGAAGGAAAACTCACCTTCAATCTCAATAGTTACCGTTTTAATTCCAGCAACATCACCTCCTTGATAGTTCAATTCTTTTATTTTGAATCCCTGTTTTTCTGCCCACATCATGTACATGCGTAAAAGCATTTCTGCCCAATCACAACTTTCAGTTCCACCAGCACCTGCAGTAATTTGAAGAACAGCACTAAGATTATCGCCTTCTTCTGAAAGCATATTTCTAAACTCTATATCTTCCAGTAATTTTATAGTTTTGACATAGCGCGCCATAACCTGATCATTTGTAGCCATATCTTCTTTAAAGAAATCAAATACAACCTCTAAATCATCATAAAAAGTACTAACATCATTATATTCTTCGACCCATTTTTTCTTACTTCGCAATGTTTTCATAAATAATTCTGCTTCTTTCGGATTGTTCCAAAAGTCAGGATTTGCTATATGTTCATTGTCATTAGAAATTTCAATTAATTTCTTGTCAATATCCAAATAGGTTTTTAACTTTATGATGCGTTCAGAAATATCCTTTAAATGGTCATTTGTAATCATAATACAAAAATAGAACAAAATATTAGTTTGAAATTTTATTAAGTGTCAAAAATGTCATAGTTATTTCATAATTTTATCAAAACTTTTTAAATGATGAAAAAAATCACTTTTTTACTGATATTTTTAATTACAATTTCTAATGCATATGCTCAATCTCTAAAGGATAAAGATGGTGTTGTTAAACACGAAGGTTATATTTCTTTTTTTTATGATGATACTGAAGATAAAATCTATTTAGAGATTGATAAGTTAGATCACGAATTTCTTTATGTCAATGCGTTGTCTGAAGGTTTGGGTTCAAACGATATTGGTTTAGACAGAGGTCAGTTAGGAAATGGAGTCGTGGTAAAGTTTAAAAAAGCGGGAAACAAATTATTGTTAGTTCAACCAAATCAAAAATACCGAGCAATTACCGATAATATTGAGGAAAAGAAATCTGTAGAAGAAGCATTTGCAAAATCTATTTTACATGGATTTGTTATAAAAGAGCAAAAAAGCGGAAAGTATATAGTTGATGCAACTAGTTTTTTTATGCGTGATGCTCACGGAGTCGCAAATAGATTACTAAATAATAATCAAGGAAAATTTAAATTAGATTTATCAAGAAGCGCTTTTAATATGGAGCGTACAAAGGCATTTCCAAAGAATGCTGAATTTGATGTAGCATTGACGTTTAAAGGAATTCCAAAAGGAACAAACATTAGAAGTGTAGTTCCTGATGCAAGTTCGGTAACTGTCTATCAACATCATTCATTTGTAGAATTACCTGATAATAATTATAAAAAAAGAGCATTTGATACGCGTTCAGGATCGTATGCAATGTCTTATTTAGACTATGCAACTCCTGTAAATCAATCAATTGTAAAAAAGTACATATTCAGACATCGATTGGAAAAGAAAAATCCAAATGCTGTAATGAGTGAAGCGAAAGAGCCAATAATATATTATTTAGATACTGGAGCGCCAGAACCTATTCGTTCTGCATTATTAGATGGAGCACGTTGGTGGAATCAAGCATTTGAAGCAATCGGTTATAAAGATGCATTTCAAGTAAAAATGTTACCTGAAGGTGCAGATCCTTTAGATTTAAGATACAATGTCATTCAATGGGTTCACCGTTCTACAAGAGGGTGGAGTTATGGCGGATGGATTTCTGATCCAAGAACTGGAGAGATTATAAAAGGTCACGTAAGTTTAGGTTCTTTGCGTATTCGTCAAGATTTTATGATTGCGCAAGCATTAAAAGCTCCTTATGCAAATAATGATATGGATGATAATTTTGCATTAGAAATGGCATTGGCGCGTATTAGACAATTAGCTGCTCACGAAGTTGGTCACACTATTGGTTTTGCACATAATTTTGCTGCTAGTACTAATGATAGAGCTTCTGTGATGGATTATCCGCATCCGAAAATAGGATTAAAAGAAGGTAAAATTGATTTCTCAAATGCATATGCAACTGGAATTGGAGCATGGGATAAAGTAACTACTGCATATTCGTATCAAGAATTTGATGGTGATGAAAAAACTGCTCTGAATAAAATTTTAACTGATGCTTTTAAAGACGGATTAAAATATATTTCTGATGCTGATGCTCGACCACAAGGAAGTGCGCATGCTTCAGGCCATCTTTGGGACAACGGTAAAGATATTTCTGAGGGATTAGAAAACGTTTTAGCTGTTCGTAAAGTTGCAATAAATAATTTTTCTTCGGATAATGTAAAGTCTTTAGAGCCATATTCTGTTTTAGAAGATGTTTTTGTGCCTTTGTATTTTTTCCATCGTTATCAAACGGAAGCGGTTTCAAAACTTATTGGAGGACTAGATTATAATTATTCTGTAAAAGGAGGGAACCAAACTATTGTAAAAAGAATTGATGGTAAAACTGAACGTAAAGCATTGACTTCAATTTTAAAAACTATTGATGTGAATACAATAGCAATTCCAAAAAATAAACTCGATTTATTTCCGCCAAGAGCAATGGGTTATAGTCGCTCAAGAGAATCATTTAAAAGTAAAAACGGAGTTGCATTTGATCCTTTTGGAGCGGTTGACACGAGTTCTGAAATGACATTATCATTATTGTTTAATGCAGAAAGAGCATCGAGATTAGTTCAGCATAAAAGTTTAGATAATAGTCAGTTAGGATTGGTTGAATTGATTAATGCTGTGATTGAAAACTCATTTAAAAAGAATCACAATGATGCTTATCATCAAGAATTGCAAAATGTAATTAATTCGCAAGTCTTGAATCAATTATTTTATTTATCAGCAAATGAAAACACATATATGCAAGTCAATGCGATTGTTAATAGTAAGTTAGATGAAATTGCTCAGTTGTTGAAAACTGGCAGCGGAATTCAGAAAATATATAACAATCAATTATTAAAAAAAATAGAGAGTTTTAAAAAGAATTCAACAAATTATAAAAAAGTAAATGCGCCAAAAATTCCTGATGGTTCACCAATCGGAATGCATTAAAATAATATGATAGTAAATTTAATAAGTGATACCGTTACCAAACCAACTCCAGCAATGTTGGAGTTTATGATGAATGCCGAAGTTGGTGATGATGTTTTTAAACAAGATCCAACAGTAAATGCTCTTGAAGAGCGTGTTGCAAAAATGTTTGGTAAGCAAACAGCCTTGTTTTTCCCTTCTGGAACGATGGCAAATCAGACTGCAATTAAATTGCATACACAACCAAGCGAGCAAGTTATTTGCGATAAATTCGCTCATATTTATAACTATGAGGCTGGAGGAGTGTCATTTAATAGTGGTGTTTCTTGTAAGTTAATTGATGGTGATAAAGGTATGTTTACTGCCAATCAAGTTAGAGAGGCGATCAATCCAAATGCTTTTTATTACAGCCAAACAAGTTTGGTTGCAATAGAAAATACAACAAATAAAGGTGGTGGCGCTTGTTGGGATTTCAACGAACTTGAAAAAATTAAAGCCATTTGCGATGAATATAAGTTAGGATATCATCTTGATGGTGCGCGCCTTTGGAATGCATTGGTTGCAAAGCAAGAAACTGCAAAACAATATGGAAGTTTGTTTGATACTATTTCTGTGTGTTTTAGTAAAGGTTTGGGTTGTCCTGTTGGTTCGATGTTAATTGGTGATGAAACTATTATGGAGCAAGCCATTAGAGTTCGAAAGTTATTTGGAGGGAATATGCGACAAGTTGGTTATTTGGCAGCAGCAGCAGATTATGCTTTAGATAATCATATTAATAGATTAGCTGATGATCACAAGAGAGCAAAACATTTAGGAGACGCACTTGAAAAATCATCATTGATAAAAAAAGTAGAATCGATAGAAACTAATATTGTGATTTTTAATGTGGCAGATGGTGTTGATGAAAATAAATTTGTAAGTAAACTCGCAGAAAAAGATATTTTACTGATTTCTATGGGTGAAGGTAAGTTAAGAATGGTTACTCATCTTGATTTTACAGATGCGATGTTAGAGAAAACAGTTAATGAAATTGAGAGGTTGGAACTTTAAATTATGATTTGTAATGAATCAAAATCAATTGCGACTTAAATTTAAAATATAAACAAATGAAAAATTTCGGAATCGCACTAGTAGGAATTATTATGATGTCGTGTACAACACATGCACAAAAACAAGAAAAATCAACAATAAATAAAAAAGTAGAAATGAATACAGAAAATATGGAAATAGCAACCTTTGGAGGAGGATGTTTTTGGTGTACAGAAGCCATTTTCGAGCAATTAGAAGGTGTACAAAAAGTAGAATCTGGTTATTCTGGAGGTCATATAAAAAACCCAGCATATAGAGAAGTTACAAGTGGTAGAACAGGTCATGCTGAGGTTATACACATAACCTTTGACCCTAAAGTTATTGATTTTAATTTGTTGTTAGATGTTTTTTTTAACACCCACAATCCAACAACGCTTAATCGTCAAGGTGCTGATAAAGGAACTCAGTATCGCTCAGCAGTTTTTTATCATAATGAAGCACAAAAAAACACTGCAAATACAATGATAAACGCGCTTGATAAAGAAGGTGTTTTTAATGATAAAATTGTAACTGAAGTAACAGAATTTGATGTCTTTTATGTTGCCGAAAACTACCATCAAGATTATTATAACAATAATAAGACACAAGGATATTGTCAAGTTGTTATCAATCCAAAATTAGAAAAGTTTCAGAAGCAGTATAAAGAAAAATTAAAGAAATAATATTGGCAGGCTATTTGTTATGTATTTAATACAAAACAGTAAAATAATAAATGAATAAAGATTATAAAAAATTAGCCTTAGGAATTATATTTGACGCATTAGGATATGTATCCTTTATTTTTCCACCATTCGATTTTGTTTGGGCGCCATTGTCAGCATATTTAATGACCAAATTATACAAAGGGAAGAGCGGTAAAATTGCCGCTGCAATAACTTTTGTAGAAGAAGCATTACCACTTTTAGATGTAATACCAACATTCACATTGATGTGGTTATATACGTATGTATTTAGCAAAAATGAAAAATCTACAATAATAGATATTGACTAGAATTATTCTGGGAAGAAACGTTTTAAACCTATTCTTCTCAGAATCTTTTTTTCCATATTCCAGAAGAATTTGAATTGACCGAAAAGCCAACCAGAAATTGGTAGTGTGATATGGTAAACAACGAAAATAAGTGGAATTTTAATAATCCAGTATAAAAACCCATCTACTTCTGAACTAATTCCAAAGAGACCTGTAAGTGGCTTTGTAACCCAAGCGGCAAAAGACCCGTTTAGCGAAAACCCCAAAAGTATTCCGACTAATTGCCAATTTGATGTAATTCCCCAACGTTCCTTAAGTTTATTCATTAGTAATTATTTAAGAGTACAAAAATACAAAACCAAATAAAAAGGCTGAACATTGTTCAGCCTTTTTTAAATATATTATTTAGAAATGTTTATTTTCCGAATAAACCTCCAAGTAAGCCTCCTAAGCCTCCTTTTTTCTTTCCACCTCCGCTTAATAACATTCCTGCTACATCATCAATGATACTTCCGTCACCATCAGCATCTAGTAATCTATTCACTAAACTTTGCTCTTCTTGACCACCTTTTCCTAACATTCCACCAAGTAAATCTCCAAGACCATTTTGGTCAGAAACATTTCTTTGTCTTTTTTCCTTTCCTAAAGCTCCCATGATAAAAGGCCCAGCAACTTTTAAAATATTCATTGCGCTTCCTAAATCAATTCCACTAGACTTACTAACAGCTTGAGCAACATTTTGTTCTCTTCCACCAAATACATGTCCTAAAATTCCAGCTCCATCATCCATAACATTTTGGTCGATTCCGCCGCCACCAAGAATACTTCCAAGGTTGTCTAATATTCCACCACTGTGTTTATCATTTCCAAGTGCACCTAATAATCCAGCAGCACCATCTGGTGTTGAAGCATTGTTTTTCATTGCGCCTAAAATTAATGGTAAGGCTGCACTTAAAGCACTTTGTGCTTTGTTTTCTTCCATTCCTAATTGTTTACCTGCACCGCTGATAAGCATTTTACCCATAGGTCCGTTTAATAAGTCTAAAATTCCGCTCATAATATTTAATGTTTTTTTGTTAAGTGAGTATTCAGTTATTGAGACACAATATACAAAGAATAGTCACATCTGTAATTAAAACAGCCTTTTTTCAATTTTATAATACGTATAATTACTTTAATCATATAGTTTTTTTATCTTTCGGCTAAATTATAAACGGATAGATGAAAAAACTCGCATTACATTGGAAAATATTGATTGGAATGGTATTGGGAATCCTATTTGGATTTCTTGCATTACAATTGGAATGGCAAAATTTCATTGCTGATTGGATAAAACCATTAGGGACTATTTTTGTTAAACTTTTAAAACTAATTGCTGTTCCACTAATTATAGCTTCACTTATTAAAGGAATTTCTGATTTAAAAGACATTTCTAAATTCAAAAATATTGGAATAAGAACGATGCTGATATACATTGGTACAACAGTAATAGCTATTACTATTGGGTTAGTCTTAGTAAATGTAATTCAGCCTGGAGATGGTATTTCTCAAGAAACTATTGATAAATTAACTGATACATATGCAAATAGTTCAAGTGTTACAGCAAAAATCTCTGAAGCTTCTAAGCAACAGAGTAGTGGCCCATTGCAATTTGTTGTCGATATGGTTCCTGATAATGCTGTTAGTGCTATGAGTAATAATAAAGCGATGTTACAGGTTATATTTTTTACAATTTTCTTAGGAATTTCTATGTTGTTAGTTGGAGAAAAGAAGTCCAAACCGTTGAAGAATTTTTTTGATTCATTGAATGATGCTATTTTGAAAATGGTAGATTTGATTATGTTAATATCTCCTTATGCTGTTTTTGCGCTGTTAGCAAATGTAGTTGTAACCTCTGGTGATCCAGATATTTTATTAGCGTTATTAAAATATGCTGGAGTTGTAGTTCTAGGACTATTGATCATGATTGTTTTTTACTGTATTTTAGTAAGTGTTTACACTAAGAAGAATCCATTTTGGTTTTTAAAGCAATTGAGTCCTGCACAGCTATTAGCTTTTTCAACTAGTTCTAGTGCTGCTACATTGCCAGTTACTATGGAAAGAGTTGAGGAACACATTGGTGTTGATAAAGAAGTGTCAAGTTTTGTATTGCCTGTAGGAGCAACAATTAATATGGATGGTACAAGTTTGTATCAAGCTGTAGCTGCAGTTTTTGTTATGCAAGTTTTATGGCCAGAAGGTTTAAGTTTTGCGAATCAATTGACGATTGTGTTGACCGCATTATTAGCTTCAATAGGTTCGGCTGCTGTTCCAGGTGCTGGAATGGTTATGCTAGTTATTGTATTGGAATCTATTGGTTTTCCAAAAGATTTATATCCTGTTGCCTTGGCTTTAATTTTTGCTGTAGATAGACCTTTAGATATGTTAAGAACGACAATAAATGTAACGGGAGATGCAACTGTTTCAATGATTGTTGCAAAATCTGTAGGGAAATTGGGAGAACCTAAAGTGAAAAATTGGGACGATAATTATGAAGCAGTAAAATAATAATAAACAATTAACTAAACTTAATAAAATGAATATTTGTTTTTTGATGTATCCTTGGGAGAGTATAACCTCTCCAGAAAATGATTCAAGTGTATGCTTAATTCATGAATGTGTAAAAAGAGGTCATGGTGTTGCTATTTGTACACCTGCAAACCTGACAATTAGAAATAGTATTACCAACGCATTTTGTACGGTTATTAACCGAACAGAAAAGGTACCAAACTCCTTAAAGTCTTTTCATAAGAATGCTACGACAAGAGAAGAAATGTTGCCTTTGGCTGGTTTTGATGCTGTTTTTATGCGAGCAGAACCACCATTAGAGCCTTTAATGCTTAATTTTTTAGATTCTGTAAAGGACGATGTCTTTATTGTAAATTCTTTGCAAGGAATGCGTGTTGCTAATAATAAATTGTACACAGCAGTTTTTGATGATCCAAACAATGAGATGATTCCTGTAACGCATGTATCAAAAAACAAAGAATATTTAATCAAAATGATTGAAGAATCTCCTGCAGATAAGATGATTTTAAAACCTTTGAATGGTTTTGGAGGTTCAGGAGTTATTCTGATTGAAAAATCTGCAATGGGAAATATAAATTCTTTGTTAGATTTTTATGTAAATAGTAGTAACGGTGTTTCTGATTATGTAATTTTACAAGAGTATATCGAAGGTGCAGACAAAGGTGATGTGAGGATATTAATGCTCAATGGTCTTCCAATTGGAGCAATGAAAAGGGTTCCAGGAGAAAAAGATCATCGCTCTAATGTTTCTGCTGGAGGATCAGTACAAAAGCATAAGTTGACAGCACAAGAAAAGAAGTTATGTAAAAAAATCGGACCAAAATTAGTTCAAGACGGCCTCTATTTTGTTGGTATTGATGTTATTGGCGGAATGCTCGTTGAGGTAAATGTGATGAGTCCAGGAGGAGTAACATATATTAATAAAGTTTATAAAATTAAAATTCAAGAAAAAATAATTGATTTTCTTGAAAGCAAAATTTTAGAGCAATCTGCGGCATTTAGACGAGTTACAGATTTAAAGCGTAGAGTTCAAGAAGCATAAGATATGGCTATCGAAAATACTTTAGTTTCTGTAGATTGGTTGCTGAATAACCTAAATCATCCAGATTTAGTGATTTTAGATGCAACTATGAAGAAGATTACTTGGGAAGCAAATGAATTTGAAAATTCTAACAAACAAATTCCAAACACACGTTTTTTTGATATAAAAAATACTTTTTCGGATGTTTCTACACCGTTTCCAAACACGATGTTATCCGAAGAAAAATTTCAAGAACAAGCACAACTTTTAGGAATAAATAAAAATGCTATAATTGTAGTTTATGACACAATAGGAGTTTATACAAGTCCTAGAGTTTGGTGGATGTTTAAATCTATGGGGCACAAAAACATTAGTGTCTTGGATGGCGGATTTCCAGAATGGATATCGAAAGAGTATCCAACAGATTCAGAAAATAATAATGAATATCAAAGAGGAAATTTCGAAGCAAATTATAACTCTAATTATTTTTCTGATTATAAAAATGTATTGAATTCCATTTCTGATAAAAAGAAAACTATTATAGATGCTCGTTCATCAGATCGGTTTGATGGAACCAAGGCAGAACCAAGAAAAGGGCTACGTACAGGTCATATTCCGAATTCAAAAAGCGTTTATTACAACGATTTGTTGGTTGATGGTAAAATGAAATCAAAAGATGAATTAGAAGAAATATTTAATCCAATACTTGTAAAAAGCAACAATGCTACCTTTTCTTGTGGTTCAGGAATTACAGCATGTATATTGGCGTTAGGTGCTGAGATTGCAGAATATAAAAACCTATCAGTTTACGATGGTTCTTGGACGGAATGGGGAAGTTTACACGAATTACCAATAGAGAAATAAACCAATGCAAAGATTATCAATAAAAGAAATTATTAAAAAAATAGCATCAGAAGAAACTTTTGAAGCCGTTTCTGACGATTATTCGTTTACTATAAAAATAGACAAATACGTTCCGTTTATTTGTGGAGCTGTTCATGACGGACATCAATTTAGAAAATCACTTTGGGAAAACTGTTTACATACAGAATATGACCGTTGGTTTGAAGAAGATCCGTCAACAAAACAGATGATTCAGACGTTTCCGATTGTGATTGCTGGTTGCGATTCTAGATTTGAATACGATTTGAATAGAGCGCCAGAATCTGCAATTTATACCGATGCTTGGGGAAAACAATTATGGGAAAATCCACTTCCTGAAGAAGAGAAGGAGCATAGTTTGAAAAAACATGCAAATTTCTATAAAGTTGTAAAGGCTCTGGTTTCTAAAATTGAAGAAAAATTTGGCCTTGCAGTTGTTTATGATATGCATTCTTATAATTGGAAGCGTTGGGATAGGGAAGTACCAACTTTCAATATTGGCACTGGGAAGATTGATAATATACGCTTTGGTGAATCTGTAGAAATGTGGCGAAAAATGTTATCAGAAATTAAATTACCTAACGAAATTGAAAGTACTTCGCTTATCAATGATACCTTTCAAGGAAATGGATATTTTCTAGGATTTATTACGCAGAACTTCAAAAATACATTAGTTTTGGCAACTGAAGTGAAGAAGATTTACTGTGATGAATATACACAGATAAATTTCCCAGAAGTTGTGAATGCAATTGAAGAACAATTAAAAGTTTTATTGTTTGATCATGCTACTAACTTTTATAATAATTATCATAAGGTTTAATGGGTGTAGTAAAGAACAAAGTATTATTTGAAATAGATGAAAAGATCGATTTTTTAGTAAAAAAAATTGAACTATTAGACTATATAAATCCACTAAATATTGAGGAAGAAAAAACACGTTTTTTTAACTCTAAATTTACTGTTGAGCCAAACTTTAAATACCCAAAAAGAACATTTAATGCATTAGAGTTGCAACGTCAATTATTTGCTGTAAAAATTGAACTTATTGAAGATGAGGTTCTTCGAAAATTATATGAAGATATTATATATGAATATTCAGGATTAATTGAATGTTTAGACACAATTGGTCAAGGCAAGAAGTTTTATTACAATAGTTTACGTTGTTTTGGTACACCAACAGAAGTCGATGTTAAAAACGCAAAATTCATTTTACATTTTGAAAATGAAACGAATGTTGAAAA
The DNA here is from genome assembly GCA_938018045.1 of uncultured Flavobacteriaceae bacterium. Lineage (GTDB taxonomy): Bacteria > Bacteroidota > Bacteroidia > Flavobacteriales > Flavobacteriaceae > Urechidicola. The sequence goes on along the minus strand of CALIIP010000040.1, from coordinate 3,254 downwards.
AACACTTCCTAGATTTGATGTGCATGAAACAGAGCAGCAATTTCGTGATTTTTCTAAACGATATGATTTTACATATAGCATAAAACATTCTGATAAATTATCGGCAATTGCGATGGTTTTGAACAACCAGCAAACGCTTGTTTTAAATTCAAATCATACTTTTTCTCAAAGTGATATTGATATTCTTACAAACCATGAAATTGGAGTGCATATGGTTACAACAATGAACGGTTTACGAAACCAATTAAAGATTTTTTCTCACGGATTTCCAAATAATACAGAAACACAAGAGGGATTGGCTGTTTTTTCTGAATTTATGTCTAATAGTTTGAATATAAAGCGATTGAAGATACTTGCCTATAGAGTTTTGGCTGTAGATTCTTTAGCAAAAGGATATAATTTTCAACAAACTTTTAGAATGTTGCGAAACAATGGAATGCTAAAAGATGATGCTTTTACAGTTTCGGTTAGAGTACATAGAGGAGGAGGTTTTACAAAAGATTATTTGTATTTGACTGGATTAAAAAAGATATACAATCATCATAAAAGTGGAAATGATTTAAGTCCTTTATTAACAGGTAAAGTAACACTTGAGTATAAGAATTCTATCGAATATTTAATAAGTAATGGTTTTGCTCGACCGTCTAAATTTATTACAGATTCTTATACTAGCAATAGTAATAAAAATGATAAAATTGCATTTTTATTAGAAAATCTCAAGTAATCTTGTCTTTCTGAAATGTCACATCGAGCGCAGTCGAGATGCAATTAAAGAATCTTTTGAATACTAAAAGATTTCTTTTAACTCTTCAAAATCTTCAATCACCAAATCTGCTATTTTTAAAGTTTGCATTTTAGAATGCTCACTTCTATAACCTACACAAAAAATTCCTGCGCTATTTGCAGCAATAACGCCATTATCAGAATCTTCAATAACGATACATTTATTTCTAGGTGTATTTGCTAGTTCTGCTGCTTTTTCAAAAATTTCTGGATGAGGTTTTGACTTTTTTAAGTCAGCACCACTCAATTTTCCAATAAAATATTTATCTAAATTAAATCTTTCAAATACTTGGTTGATCGTACTATGAGAAGCAGATGATGCGAGTACTAATGTAACTCCTTTTTCATGAAAATATTTAATAATATCTTCTACACCTTCAATTAATTTTAGGTCTTCATCGGTTTTAAATAAATCATTGAAAAAGTTCCTTTTTTTAAGAACTAGTAATTCTGGATTTTCATTTAAATCATAATGCTGAACCAATTTCTGCATTGCGTTAATTGTTGAGGAACCTGTTAAAGAGTGATATAATACATCAGAAACTTCTAGGTTTAGAGATTTGAAAGTTTTGAAATATGCTTTTTTATGCAGAGGTTCTGTATTAACAATAACACCATCCATATCAAAAATTACACAACTTATAGTTTCCATAATTTATAAAAATCGGTTTTTTAATTCTTTGTTTGGCAACATACAACTTTCACGTTTTCCATACCATTTGTACCTGTTTTTTGCCACAAAATCATATATTTTATCTCTAATGAATTTTGGAATGATGTAAAAAATAATTCCAATACTATAAAAACCACCAAGTAGTTTTAAAACTCTTAATATTGCTGATGATTTTGAGTAAATTTTCTCGCCAGAAATTAAAATAACTGAATCTAAATTTAAATTTGTTTCTCCAAACTGTAACAAAATTTCTTTTGCAGCGTCTGATTGTAAAGAAGAGAAGTGAAACTGTTTTTTAGTGTCATATTTGATAACAAATTGAACAGAGGAGTTGCACAAATTACAAACTCCATCAAAAAGTAATAATGGCTGCGGAATATTTTTTTTCACATGGCAAAGTTACAAAATTGAATTATATCTTCTTTTAACAAAATCTTAATATTAGTTTAATTACTGATTATTAATTTCGCATAAAACTAACTAACAAATGATAGAATTTAAAAAACTTCACAAGTCTTATCCTATAGGTAAAAAAGATTCTTTACATGTACTTAAAGGACTAGATTTAAAAATAAACGAAGGAGAATTTGTTTCGATTATGGGATCTTCTGGTTCAGGAAAATCTACTTTATTAAATATTGTTGGTTTATTAGATACACATGATGAAGGTGAATACATTCTAAATGGTCAGAAAATTGAAAAATTAGATGAAAAGAAAGCTGCAATTTTAAGAAACAAATTTTTAGGATTTGTTTTTCAATCATTTAATTTGATAGCATATAAAACTGCATTAGAAAACGTTGCCTTACCACTTTATTATAAAGGAGTTGGAAGAAAAGAACGCCAAGAAATAGCATTGAGTTACCTTGATAAGGTTGGCTTAAAAGATTGGGCAAAACACTTGCCAAACGAACTTTCTGGAGGACAAAAGCAACGTGTTGCAATTGCAAGAGCGTTGGTAACAAACCCAAAGGTTGTACTTGCTGATGAACCTACAGGAGCATTAGATTCTACAACAACCGATAATGTGATGGATTTGTTGAAAGATATTAATAACGAAGGAATGACGGTTTTTGTAATTACGCATGAAGAAGAAGTAGCTGAACAAACCCATAGAATTGTACGTCTAAAAGATGGTGTTATTATAAGTGATGAAGTTACTGCTGCAGGAAAATTAAAAGGAAACTATGTTTGATTTAGATCGTTGGCAGGAAATTTTTCAAGCACTGAGTAAGAACAAATTAAGAACTGTTCTTTCTGGATTTACTATAGCGTTTGCTATTTTGCTATTTACTTTATTATTTGGTATAGGTAATGGTTTGAAGAATACATTTGCAGAACAATTTGCTGGAGATTCACAAAACTCAGTTTATATTAGATCAGGAAGCACAACCAAGCCATATAAAGGACTTCAAAGTGGTAGAAAAATACAATTTAGGAATGATGATTCAAAGTTTATTAACGAAGAATTTGATGATAAAATTCAATTTTTTAGTCCAAATGTAGAACGTTTTAACGTATTAGCAGTCTATAAAGGGGAACAAAATAGGTATCAAGTACGTGGCGTATATCCAGATTATCAACCATTGGAATCAGCAGTTATTGAACAAGGTAGATTTTTATCTTTTTTAGATTTAGAGAAAAAGGCTAAAGTACTTGCGATAGGAAGATTGGTTGAAAAAGATTTATTTGGCGATTTTAGTGCCTTGGGAAAGAACATAACTTTAGATGGTGTTTCATATAAAGTTATAGGTGTTTTTAGTGATCCAGGAGGTGATGGAGATGAGCGTTTTATTTA
>CALIIP010000039.1 GCA_938018045.1 uncultured Flavobacteriaceae bacterium | reverse complement strand
AAGGAAAGGTGATTTTAGCTATTTCACCAACATTATACGTTTCTTTATCCGAAGAAAAAATTAACATTTTTGCTGATTCTGGATCGTTACTTGGACGTTTCCACCAATCTTTATAGAAATATGTTGTGCGACCAGTTGCGTGTCCACTTTTTGGGTCATAAACACGTATTAAATAGCGTCCGCCTTCATTATTTGGAACGTTGATATTAAACGTTGCTTTTCCTTTGGCATTTGTGTTTAATTTTAATGACTTGAATGGTTTGTGAAACTCAGTTCCAACATAAGAAGCTAAATTGTCTCGTGATGAACTCCACCACCAACGCCAATTAATTTTATAAACCTCAACTTCGAGTCCTGTTCTTTTTATTGGCTTTCCTTTATCATCAACTGTGGCGATATCAAAAGTTACTTCTTCATCTGTAAAATAAGAACCGTACGCTCTTGACTTTGGAGATTTTAATCCAACAAAAGAAATATATGGAGCGTAATTTTTTGTGAATACATCCATAGAAAAATCGCCTCCATTTTCAAATGCTCTTGTAAAAAATGTTGCTTTCAACATTCCTGGAGCCTTACTCTGTAAATTTAGTTTTTTATTAATAATTGCTTGACCTTCAGCGTTAACTTTTTCATCAAAAATTACCAGTTCTTCCGAATTGAATTTTCTGATAGGATCGCTAAATACATAACCATCAAAACCTTTGAAACCTGTTGAAGTTGAAGTGAATTTTGCTTTAATTTCTGTACGTAAATTTTTTCCAGGAGCGCCATGCAACCAATTTACAAATAGCGATCCTCCAATAGATTTTTTGGCGGTTAAAACTCCATCATCAAACTCAAGTTTTATTTTTAATCTATTCGGTTTTATGGTTTCAACCTTGATTTTTTTAGCAAAATGTGCGCCTCCAACACTCACATTTGCATTCCAATTTCCAGTTGGTGAAGCGTCTGAAGTTGGGATTGAAAAACGTGTAAATCCGTTTACGTTATCTGTTTTTACTTTTTTGTAAACTAGTTTTCCTTGAGCATCGGTCAACTCCATTTTTACAGGATGATTTTTTGGCAAAGGATTGGTTTTATCATTCAAAACAAATGTTAAATGAATAGAATCTCCTGGTCTCCAAACACCACGTTCGCCATAGATAAATCCTTTTAACCCTTTTTGAAGTTGTTGTCCTGAAACGTCAAACTTACTCATCGATAATGAATGACCATCGTTCAATTTTATATAGGTTTTACTTCTTCCTTTTGAAACAATTGCGAAATAGGCATTTTTATCAACATCAAAACCTGTAAATCCTTGAGAATCGGTAGTTTTTGACGCTATTTCTTGTTGCTGATAATTGTAAATTTTTACGTTTGCTCCTGAAATTGGTTCTGTTGAAATAATATCAGTCACGGCAAAAAAGTAGGATTTATTTTCTCCTTTTTTAACAATTACTCCCAAATTTGATGCTAAAATATTGGCAGAAACAACACGATTATCGTTGTCAAAATATGCTTCTTTACAAGGGTTTTTTCTGTCTTCCCAAGAATAATAGCTGCGATTGTGATAGTTGTAAATTAGGTTGTCCCAATACTGCTCTTCACGTTCGTCTAACTCTTTGGCTTCGGCAGTTGTGTATTCTTGATTGTCATCATAATAATAGTCTTCTTCATAATAATCATCGTAATATTCGTCGTCATCTGTGTTTGTTACAACTTCAGAACCGTCGCAAGAATATAGAGAATATTCTTTTTTGTAACTCAACTCAATTCTATAGATTGCTCCAGGATCTGCCTTGACAATTTTAGATAAATCAATCGCGTAGGTTTTCCATTTTCCGTTATCAATAAGCCCTTTTGTAGTCAAAGGCATCGTTTTGTTGGCAATTCTTCTACCAACTCTTCTGATGTTGTAAGAATTTGCATTGTCGAGGTTGTTGTCTTGTAAAAACTGTAAGACATTGTTCTCGAATATTTTGATAACCTTAATGTCGACAGCGCTTAAATTTACTGCTTCAAAATTGAATTTTAAGTTCGATGAATTTGGTAAAATAACACCATTAGAAATCAATCTAACTTCCGGTTTTATCTGTTCAAATGTGATTGTTTCTGTTAATGATTTTTTCAACTTATAACCATCAATACTTTTTATTCCTTGAAAAATATCTATTACAACATTGCCAACTATTTTATTGGAGGGATATACTTTTAATATGTTTCCGTCAACTACATGTTTTAAGTTTTTTACATTCTGAATTGCTACCAAACCACTAAAATTTTGCTGCTTTTTTAACGGGTCAGAAAAATTAATTTGCAAGTGTTGTTCTGGACTTTGAATCACTTCAATTTTAACAATCGAAAAATTATTAATTCCAACAATTTTAAAGGTAGATGCTCCATCATTGTCAATTCCAATTTTACTTCCTTGCCATTTTATTGCAACTTCTGTATCGTCTTCATAACGTTTGATACTATCAATTTTAAACTCGTGAAACTTGCTAGAGCCTCTTGATTCATTCCACTTAACTTTTAATTTTTCTCCTTTATGATTTGCGGTAAGTAATTGCTCAACATCCTCTAAAGACATCATATCTGAAGCCCGTAAAACACCTTCAATATATTGCCATTTCTTGCTGTAAGACTGAATTGTATTGGTGTTGATAGAGAAATTTTGCTCAAAAATTTTAAACTTAAATTTGTACTTTTTATATTCTGAAGGGACATTTGCATACAGTTTCCCAAGATTGATCGTCACTTGATATTCTTTGTTTTCCTTTAAATCTTCTGAAGGCTCAAATAATATTGTACGTGAATTTAACGCAGTTAAGGTTCCGTTTACAGAAGGCGAAATAGAAATAATATTTTCTGTTATTTCTTGATTTGGAACCCAAGAATCGACTTCCTTTAAAAGATCAATTCTGATAGATGAGGTCACCGAAACTTCACCTGAAGTTGTTTGTGTGATATAGTCTTTAAATTTAAATAAATTGTCGGTAGATTCTTGAGGGTTTTTTGGTGTACAAGAAAATACGAATACGCTCAAGATGAGCATAAAAAGTGCCTTTGAAAGTTTCATTATAATAAAATTTGATTTCGTTTACAGCAAAATAAACGAGTGTTGCAATTAAAATATTTGCTTGAAGTTACTAAAAATAACGTAACGATTTAAAAGAATATTGTGTTTGATTTAAAAAAGTTTTGTTAAAAAAAGACCTCGTAGATTTTAAAAATCTGCGAGGTCTTATAAATCAGTAATATGTTTTGTTATTCTTTATATCCTAAAGTCTCATCTACAGTGTTCATAGTTACAGAATGATAGTTCGCTCTTGCTTTTTTATAAAT
>CALIIP010000038.1 GCA_938018045.1 uncultured Flavobacteriaceae bacterium | reverse complement strand
GCAATTGATTATATGTATGAAATGAATGGAAACGAACCAATAATTTTAGTTGGTAGTTCATATTCTGCATCTTTAGTATTACTGATTGGAAAAGAGAATGAAAAGGTTAAAGCTGTTGCGGCATTTAGTCCTGGAGAATATTTGAAAGGAATAAAAATGACCGATAAACTTCAAGATTATAAAAAGCCAGTTTTTGTGACTTCATCTAAAAATGAAATTCAGCAAATAAAAGATTTGAAGATTGATGTAGCTAAAGGAAAATTAATTCATTTTGAACCTTTATATGAAGGAATTCATGGTTCAAGAGCGCTTTGGAATTCAACAGAAGGAAATGATAAATACTGGGAATCATTTGACGGTTTTTTAAAAATGATTGAGTAGAAAAACGAATCTAAAAACGTTGCTTGTAATTGTACTATTACGAAATCGATATAGTTTAAATTCGTTAAAAACCAACTAAAATATGACTGCAAATCGTAAATTTGTAATTCTACAATTTCAATATGAGTAAAGTAAAAAAAATAGGAGTTTTAACTTCTGGAGGAGATTCTCCAGGTATGAATGCTGCAATTAGATCTGTAGTTAGAACATGTGCATATCATAAAATTGAATGTGTAGGTGTTTATCGTGGTTATGAAGGGCTGATGGAAGGTGATTTTGTAGATTTAAATGCACGTAGTGTAAAGGGTATTATTAATAAAGGTGGTACTGTATTAAAATCTGCTAGATCAGAAGAATTTAAAACTAAAGAAGGTAGACAAGAAGCTTATAACAAATTAAAAGAAGCAAATATTGATGGTTTAGTTGTTATTGGAGGTGATGGTTCATTTACAGGAGCGATGATTTTTAATCAAGAGTTCGACTTTCCTGTAATGGGAATTCCTGGTACTATAGACAATGATATTTTCGGAACAACACACACCTTAGGTTTTGATACGGCATTAAATACTGTAGTAGATGCCATTGATAAAATAAGAGATACAGCAAGTTCACATAACAGATTGTTTTTTATTGAAGTTATGGGTCGTGATGTTGGTCATATAGCCTTAAATGTTGGTGTAGCTGGTGGTGCTGAGGAAATTTTAATACCAGAAGAAGACTTAGGTTTAGACAGGTTGGTTGAATCTTTAAGGAAAAGTAGGAAATCAGGAAAATCTTCGAGTATTGTTGTTGTAGCAGAAGGAGATAAGACAGGTAAAAACATTTTTGAACTTAAAGATTATGTTGATGAGAATATGGAAGGGTATGATGTTAGAGTATCTGTATTAGGACATATGCAGCGAGGTGGTTCACCATCATGTTTTGACCGTGTGTTAGCGAGTAGGATGGGAGTAAAGGCAGTAGAATCAATCTTAGAGGGAAAAACCAACTATATGGTAGGGCTTTTGAATAATATAATAGAGTTAACACCATTAGAAAAAGCCATTAAAGGAAAATCAAAAATAAATTTAGAATTATTACGAGTGTCAGATATAATGACAACATAAAACAAGAAAAAAATGTCAAAAACAAAAATTGGAATTAACGGATTTGGGAGAATAGGAAGAATAGCTTTTAGAATTGCTAGTGCGAATCCAGAAATAGAAATAGTTGGTATAAATGATTTGTTAGAAGTAGATCATTTAGCATATTTACTAAAATATGATTCGGTACATGGTAAGTTTGATGGAGACATTTCAACAAATAATGGGAACTTAGTTGTTAATGGAAACGAAATTAGAGTTTCTGCTGAAAGAAACCCTGAAGATTTAAAATGGAATGAAGTTGGAGCTGATATAGTTTTAGACTGTACAGGTATATTTACTACAATTGATAAAGCAAATGCACATTTAGTAGCAGGAGCAAAGAAAGTAGTGATTTCTGCACCATCTGCTGATGCGCCGATGTTTGTCATGGGAGTTAATGAAGATAAAGTAAAGTCAACTGATACAATCGTATCGAATGCATCTTGTACAACAAACTGTTTAGCACCTATTGCTAAAATACTAAATGATAATTTTGGTATTGTTGAAGGATTAATGACAACAGTTCATGCTGCTACTTCAACACAATTGACTGTTGATGGACCATCAAGGAAAAATTATAGATTAGGTCGTTCAGCAATTAATAACATTATTCCTTCTTCTACTGGAGCTGCTAAGGCTGTAGGTAAAGTAATCCCAGAATTAAACGGTAAATTAACAGGAATGGCGTTTAGAGTTCCTACTGCTAATGTATCTGTAGTAGATTTAACTTGTAGATTAGAAAAGCCGGCTTCTATGGAAGTAATTAAAGCGGCAATGAAAAAGGCTTCTGAAGGGTCAATGAAAGGAGTTTTAGGATATACTGAAGAAGGTGTTGTTTCTCAAGATTTTGTTTCAGAACCAATGACAAGTAACTTTGATGCAGAAGCAAGTGTTAGTTTAAATGACAACTTTGTAAAAATTATTTCTTGGTATGATAACGAATTTGGTTATTCAACTAAGTTAGTAGAACTAGCTATACATGTAAACTCAATTTAATATTTAGATGATTTTAATTGCTGATGGAGGCTCCACAAAGTGCGATTGGATATTGTTGGATATTAATGGAGACATTAAATTAAAAACAAGAACCAAAGGTTTAAATCCTGCTGTCTTTAAGAAAGGAATTATTGAAGAAAGACTTTTTGAAAACGAAGACTTAAAAATCAATAAGGATAATATTACAGAAATCTATTTTTATGGCGCTGGATGTGGAACTGAAAATCCGCGATTAATGCTCAAAGGAATTTTTGAAGATTATTTTTCAAAAGCATCGGTTGATGTAAAGGAAGATACATATGCTGCAGCTTATGCGGTAACTTCAGAGCCTGGAATTGTATGTATTCTAGGTACAGGTTCAAATAGCAGCTTTTTTGACGGGAAAAACATTAACACTTCTATTCCTTCTTTAGGATATGTCTTGATGGATGAAGCAAGTGGTAATTATTTCGGTAAAAAGTTAATTCGTGATTATTATTACAAGAAAATGCCAGAGGATTTGCGTGCACAATTTGCATCGCAGTATGATTTGAATGCTGACGAAATAAAATTGAACATTTATAAAAAAGAAAATCCAAACACATATTTAGCCAATTTTGCGGAATTTATGTTTAAAAGTGAGCAAAATGAATATTTTACATCTGTTTTAAGAAAAGGAATTAAAGATTTTTTTAAAAACAGAATTAAGCCTTACGATGATTATCAGAAATTACCGGTTCACTTTGTAGGTTCTATTGCTTATTTCTCTTCGGATATTATTATGCAAGTAGCAAAAAAATACAATGTCAAAATTGGAAATATTGTTAGAAGACCAATAGATGGTTTAATAGAATATCACAAAAAGAAATTACAAATAATTAAGTAATCGTTCAAGTTCCATTCCACGAGATCCTTTAATTAGTAACGTAGAATTTTTAAATCTTGAAGCATCAATATTTTTAATAAAATTATCAAAGCATTCATATTTGGATGCTTTTTTAGTTTTCGTTTTATTAAATGTCTCTCCAATTAAATAGACTGATTTGACATCCATTTTTTCAGATATATCTGCAATAAATTGATGTTCTTCTAAGGCCGTTTCTCCGAGTTCAAACATATCGCCTAAAACAAGTATTTTTGAAGAGTCTGTAAGTAAATCAAAATTTTCTAGTGCAACTTCCATACTACTTGGATTAGCGTTATATGCATCTAGAATTATTTTAATACTTTCTTTTTCAATAATTTGAGAACGATTATTAGTTGGTGTATAATTTTCAATTGCATTTTTTATTTCAAATTTATCAATCCCAAAATAATCACCAATAGTAATTGCTGCTGCAATATTTGTGTAGTTATATGCGCCAATTAATTGGCTATTCATCTCAATATTTTTATACGATAATTTTACAAATGGATTTGCCTCAACTAACGTTAAACTTTCTTCAAATGGGATGGAGTGAATACCTTCAGATTGTTTTATTTGCTTTTCATCATTTTGATTGACAAATACTTTTCCGTTTGTAGATTTTAAGTATTCGTACAACTCAGATTTCCCTTTAACTACTCCTTCAATGCTGCCAAAACCTTCTAAATGTGCTTTTCCAAAGTTAGTGATGTATCCGAAATTTGGTTGTGCTATATTGCTTAAAAACTCAATTTCTTTAATGTGGTTTGCACCCATTTCTACAATTCCAAATTCTGTTTTATCAGTCATAGATAATAGTGTCAAAGGAACTCCTATATGATTGTTTAAATTTCCTTTTGTTGCAGTTGTATTGAATTTTTTTGATAAAACCGAATTTATGAGTTCTTTCGTAGTCGTTTTACCATTACTTCCAGTAAGAGATAGTATCGGAATATTTAGCGTATTTCTGTGGTGTGTTGCTAACTTCTGAAGAGTTGTTAGAACATCATCAACTAAAATAATATTCTTGTTGGTTTGATATTTTTTTTCATCAACAATACTATAATAAGCACCTTTATTTAGGGCTTCTTCTGCAAACTTATTACCATTAAAATTTTCTCCTTTTAATGCAAAAAACAAAGTGTTTTTTCTGATAGAGCGCGTGTCTGTATCGACTAAATAATGCTTGCTGTAAAGTTTGTATATTTCTTCGATTGTCATAAGATAAAAATAAAAAAACCTCGTTAATAAAACGAGGTTTTTAAGAATAATATATTTAAATAATTATTTTACTTTTTCAGAATATGGTTTTCTTCTTTTAGGTGTCATTGGTCCTAATTTGTCTGTAGCACATCTAAACCCAATAAAACTAGTAGCCATATATTCTGGCAAATGTCTTCTTTGTGCAGGATCTAACCAATACTCTCTATCTTTCCAAGAACCTCCTTTATAAACTCTTGAATCATCACTAATTAAAGTAGTTCTGTATTCATCATCATATTCTTGCATTCTAAGACCACTTTCTCCAATATTATTTGGTACAACTGGTGAGTTATACATTCTTGGTTTTGTTTCTAGTTCATCTTCGTCTTTATCAAATAATTTTGAAGAGGCTAAATCACCATCTTTTGAATTAATATTATAAGATTTTTCGTAATTGTTTCTCATAAAAGCATCACGCTTAGTAATCGGAATGAACTGTATTGTTCCAGGTAAATCTGAAGGAACAATTCTTCCATTATCTAATGTATCATAAACAATAGTATCAAAATCAACAATTACAACTTTACCGTTTTCATCAATTTTCTTTTTTGTAAATACATTTCCACGATAGTAATTAAAATCATTTGCGTCAGTATCAATTATAGGTCTATAAACATCTGCAACCCATTCTGCTACATTCCCAGACATATCATATAATCCATATGCATTTGGATCATAAGACTTAATAGACATAGTTATATCTCCTCCATCACTACTCCAACCTGCAGGACCACTATAGTCTCCACGACCTTGTTTGAAGTTTGCTACTTGGTCTCCTTTAAATCTTCTTCCTTTATTTCTACTATATTTACCATTCCAAGCATATTTTTTACGCCCTCTAATGTTATTATACTCTCTATTCTCCATATCTGCTTTTGCAGCATATTCCCATTCTGCTTCAGAAGGTAATCTAAATTTTGGAGAAAGTATTCCGTCAGAAATTTTTACATGTCTTCCTGTAAAACTTCCTCTTTCAGGTCTATCTTCTCCTCTTTTTCTAGCTACAGGGATTCCTTTTTTATAAACAGATGAATCACCATTAAATAAAGAAGTAGGACTTTGTAAATAAGCATCTGTAGTAAAATAATTATTACCATCAATTTTTAAAGAATCTGATTCATAATAATTATTCAAAATTCCTTTTTTCATTAGTGTCTTTTCAGAAACTCTATCACTTCTCCATTTACAGTATTCGTTCGCTTGCCTCCAACTAACTCCAACTACTGGATAATCTGAATATGATGGGTGACGCAAATAGTTTTCTGTAAGCAATTCATTTGCACCTAAAGTATTTCTCCAAACTAGAGTGTCTGGTAAAGTACTTGCATATATGTGTTCGTTTAAATCATCAGATTTTGGAAATACTTTCTCTGTCCATTCTAGATAGAAAAGATATTCTTCATTTGTTACTTCAGTTTCGTCAAGAAAGAAAGAACGTACTTGTATTTGAACAGGAGTTGTATTCCAGTCAAATAAAACATCATCTTGTACGTGTCCCATAGTAAAAGTTCCACCTTCAATCAACACCATTCCTGGAGGAGTTGATTGTCCTTTATATTTTTTGCCTTCAGAAAATCCAGCTTTTGCTTTATCTTTAGAACTCCATCCTGTTAAAGATGTAGTGTTCTTATTTGATCTATCATGACAACCAACAACTAATGTAGCCATTAGAATAATTAATAAATTTACCTTAACAATTTTCATTTTGTTTTACTTTAGGGTTATTTAGAGACGCAAGATACACCAAATAACTATTTTTACAAGTTTTTTTTATAGAATGTAATTTCTACGATTGTACTCTATAACGATTGTTTTTTTTCTTTATTATGTGTAATGTTGTATACTATTAAAATATCTAATCAAAAAATACGTTTATTAATATAATATGGATAAAACTAAGTACTTATTCTTTTGCATAATACTCTCATTTATTGC
>CALIIP010000037.1 GCA_938018045.1 uncultured Flavobacteriaceae bacterium | reverse complement strand
CTTGTTGTTGCTTCCGTTTCTTGTTTATACGGTATCGGAAATCCTGTAGAATTCAAGAAAAATGTTATCAATATAGAAAAAGACCAAGTTATTTCTCGTACTAAATTCTTGCATACCTTAGTTCAAAGTCTGTATTCTCGTACAGAAGCGGACGTAAGTAGTGGAACATTTAAAGTAAAAGGAGATATTGTAACTGTGTATCCTTCGTATGGAGATTATGCATATCGTATCCATTTTTTTGGTGATGAAATTGAAGAATTAGAGAGTTTTGATTTAGAAAACAATCAAGTTGTAGAGAAGTTTGATCAACTCACAATATATCCTGCAAACTTGTTTGTAACATCGCCTGATATTCTTCAAAATGCCATTCATATGATTCAAGAGGATTTGATGAAGCAGTACGATTATTTTAAGGAAATTGGAAAACACCTTGAAGCAAAACGCTTGAAAGAACGTACAGAATTTGACCTCGAAATGATACGAGAATTGGGTTATTGCTCTGGAATTGAGAACTATTCTCGCTATTTAGATGGTCGAGAACCTGGAACGCGTCCTTTCTGTTTGTTAGATTATTTTCCTGAAGATTATTTGATGATTATTGATGAAAGTCACGTTACAATTCCGCAAACACACGCCATGTATGGAGGTGACAGAAGTAGAAAAGAAAATTTAGTTGAATTTGGGTTTAGGCTTCCTGCTGCAATGGACAACAGACCTTTAAAATTCGAAGAGTTTGAAGAAGTTCAAAATCAAACAATTTATGTGAGTGCAACGCCTGCAGATTATGAATTGCAGAAAACAGAAGGTGTTTTTGTAGAGCAAGTAATTCGTCCTACAGGATTGTTAGATCCTATTATAGAAGTGCGTCCGAGTTTAAATCAGATAGATGATTTGATTGAAGAAATACAAGTTCGCGTTGATAAAGACGAACGAACTTTAGTAACAACATTAACCAAAAGAATGGCAGAAGAGTTGACAAAATACTTGAGTCGTATTCAGATTCGCTGTCGCTATATCCATTCTGATGTTGATACGTTGGAGAGAGTACAAATTATGGGAGACCTTAGAAAAGGACTCTTTGATGTTTTAATTGGAGTTAACCTTTTGCGTGAAGGTCTAGATTTACCAGAAGTTTCACTAGTTGCTATTTTAGATGCTGATAAAGAAGGCTTTTTACGAAGTCATCGTTCATTAACCCAAACAATTGGTAGAGCTGCAAGAAACGTAAACGGAAAAGCAATTTTGTATGCTGATAAAGTTACCAAGAGCATGCAACTTACAATTGATGAAACCAACAGACGTAGAGAAAAACAAATTGAATATAATACCGAGCACAACATCATTCCTACTCAAATTAAAAAAGCGCTGGATGGTAATTCACTAATTAAAAGTAATATTTCTTCTTTCCATTATGAAAGTGCAGCTAACAAAGCTGCAGAAGAAGAATTAGAATACTTAGCGAAACCAGAAATAGAAAAGCGCATCAGAAATAAAAGAAAAGCAATGGAGCAAGCTGCAAAAGCATTAGACTTCTTAATAGCTGCACAACTACGTGATGAAATAAAGATGTTAAAATCTAAATTGTAGCATAAAAAAAAGAGTTGTAAAACAAAAATACAACTCTCAATTTACATTTTTAATAAGTTCTTTAGTTCCAAACTGTATTAACCAACCAATCTGCAGCATCTTGCAAATAAGGAACATATGAACAGGAGTTATAATGATCTAATAAAGGTGCAACAACAAACTCTAAGTCTGTACCTGCAGCAACAGTCGTATCAATATAACCTTGAGTTGTTGCTAATGGAAATAATTGATCTAACTCGCCATGAATCACATACATTGGAATACTCATTCCAATTGGCATATTAGGATCTGGTCTTACAGGATTGTAAGATGAAGCCATAGGAATTGATGCAGAAAATCTTTCTGGATGATTTTGAGTATAATACCAAGCAGCATTACCTCCATCACTATATCCAGTAATTACTACTTTATCTTGATCTACAGGTAAATTACTTGAAATGAGGTCTATTAATGTCAATACTTTATTTTGATTTGGTAAATCATACCATATAAAACCATCACTATTTGGTCTAATAATAATAGGCTCTATAGCTTCAAATCCTGGCTCAACTAAACACGCTGTATTTTTATGTAATTCTGGATCAATTATTGAAGATCCACCATGTAAACTCATAATCAAAGGTCTTTTATTAGTAGGACTTGCACTAGCAGGTACAATGACTCTAAAATTCCAAAAAACATTATTAAACGTTGATTCAACTAACAAATCATTAATACCAGTATTAAAATTAATATTGCTAAAGTCTAATTGTACATCGGCCAAAGTCCTAGTATTATTAGTATCAACTATAAATGTTCTATCGTCAGGATTACAACTAATAAATATAATCAAAAAAATTAGTAGCCCTATTTTCCGAAAAAAAATGTAATTGTTTCTCATAATTATAGATTAAAAGTTAGAAATATTTAGTCGATTAAAACACTTAACCTTACAAGGTTAGACAAAAAAAAGCGAAAAAAGGCTGCTTTTTAATTACTTTTTTTAATTCCCTTTCTCAAAATCTGCTAAGAACTTAGCCAATCCAATATCAGTTAAAGGATGCTTTAACAATCCTTTGATTGCGCTTAATGGTCCGGTCATTACATCAGCACCAATTTTTGCACAATCCATGATGTGCATTGTGTGTCTTACAGACGCTGCTAAAATTTGAGTTTCAAATCCGTAATTATCATAAATCAAACGGATATCAGCAATTAAACCTAAACCGTCTGTAGAAATATCATCTAAACGGCCTATAAAAGGAGACATATAAGTTGCGCCTGCTTTTGCAGCCAGTAATGCTTGTCCTGCAGAAAACACTAAAGTAACATTGGTTTTTATTCCTTTATCAGAAAAATATTTACACGCTTTAACACCATCACCAATCATTGGTAATTTTATTACAATTTGAGGGTGCAATTTAGCCAAGGCTTCTCCTTCTCTTACCATTCCGTCAAAATCTGTAGAAATAACTTCAGCAGAAACATCACCATCAACCAAATTACAGATATCAACATAGTGCTTTAAAATATTTGCTTCGCCTGTGATTCCTTCTTTTGCCATTAATGATGGATTGGTAGTTACTCCGTCCAAAATTCCCATTGCTTGGGCTTCTATAATTTGTTCTAAATTTGCAGTGTCTATAAAAAATTTCATGTGTTAAATAAGTTTATATTCGTTGTATATTGTGTAAGCAAAAATAATTGAACCATTACAATTTATAATGATTCATTAATAACTTTTCATAAGTTCTGTCAGGCAGTATTCTTTTTAAAACAATAGAAAATTTTTGCATAAAGTCTCCAACCTTATAATGTATCTTTGGATTATTACTTTCAATTATTTTATAAATTCTTTCAGCCATTTCTATTGGATTTCCACCTCCTGAAACATGAGAATCCATCAAGTCTAAATTTTCTTGGTATGTCTTTTTATAAGCCGAATCTTTAGAAACTGGTGTGTGATAACGACCTGAAGCAATATTCGTTGCAAAATCTCCTGGCGCTACAGCGACTACATTTATTCCGAAGTTCTTCACTTCCATACTTGTTGCTTCTGTCACTAATTCTAATGCACCTTTTGTTGCCGAATAAATTCCTCGAAACGGTAATCCCATATATCCTGCAATAGAAGTAATATTGACAATCAATCCAGATTTTTGAGAACGCATTTGAGGTAAAACTGCTTTCATTACATCAATTGCTCCAAAAAGATTGGTGTTAAAGACATTTCGCATTTCATCAGTTGGAGTATCTTCAATTGAGCCTGTAATTCCCATTCCTGCGTTATTAATTAACACATCTATTTTTCCTTCTGAAGAGATTACAGTATTAATAGCTTTAGAAATAGTTGTTGTATCATTCACATCCAACCCAATTAATTTAAAAGGATGATTTTTTATTTTTTGCGGATTTCTACTCGTGCCGTAAACAATAAATCCTTTTTCAGACAAAAATTCTCCAACAGACATTCCGATTCCAGATGATCCACCAGTAATTAATACAACTTTACTCATATAACAAAAGTATGAAAAGACATGAGACAAAAATAGAAAAGAGAAAAGATTTTGTAATAAATAAGGAAAGTATTGGAAACAAAAAATGGCAAGCGACCTACATCACACTGCTACAACCTAATACCTTTGCTGCGTTCCCGCTCTGGAGGATTCAAAGGGAGCTAGTTGTGTAGGACTTGCCGATGCAAATTTACAATCAATTTTATCTTTGCGCAATCTTTTTTATGATTTTTATGTAACATTTTTAAGTCTTTGACTACTAACTCTATTGTAAATTAAAAATAC
>CALIIP010000036.1 GCA_938018045.1 uncultured Flavobacteriaceae bacterium | reverse complement strand
TCAATAATTCTATGATCATAAGACAATGCAACATACATAATTGGTTGAATCACTACTTGTCCGTCAACAGCCATTGGTCTGTTTACAATATTGTGCATTCCTAAAATTCCGCTTTGAGGAGGATTTAAGATTGGCGTAGATAACATAGAACCAAATACACCACCATTTGTGATTGTAAATGTTCCGCCAGTCATTTCGTCAATCGTAATTTGACCATCACGAGCACGAAGCGCTAATCTTTTCACTTCACTTTCTACACCTCTAAATGATAAATCTTCTGCATTTCTAATTACTGGTACCATCAAACCTTTTGGTCCAGATACTGCAATTGAAATATCATAAAAATCTTGTTTTATTTGATAGTCTCCATCAATCATAGAGTTTACATCAGGATACATTTTTAGCGCTCTCACAATAGCCATTGTAAAGAAACTCATGAATCCTAATCCAACACCATGTTTGGCTTTAAAGTCTTCTTTATATTCTTTACGTAAGTCAAAAATAGGCTGCATGTTTACTTCGTTAAAAGTCGTTAGCATCGCAGTTTCACTTTTTACTGCAACCAAACGCTCCGCAACTTTTCTGCGCAACATTGACATTTTCTTACGTTCTGTTCCTCTTGAACCATTTGATGGTTGACTTCCCATAGAAGGAACAGCCTTTATAGCATCTTCTTTGGTAATTCTTCCATCTCTTCCAGTTCCAGAAACACCTTTTGCATCCATTCCTTTTTCAGCCAATACTTTCTTAGCAGCAGGAGAAGCAGAGCCAGAAGCATATGTTTGTTGCGTTGTTGGTTTTGCAACTTCTTTTTTCTCTTCTTTAGGCGTGTCAGTTTTCTTTTCTGATGCAGAACCTTCAGGTTTTTTACCATCCATATCAATCAAACAAACAACTGCACCAACTTCAACAGCATCACCTTCTTCGGCTTTAAAAGTGATAATTCCACTTTCTTCCGCAGGTAATTCTAATGTTGCTTTGTCAGAATCTACTTCAGCAATTGCTTGATCTTTTTCTACATAATCTCCATCTTCTACAAGCCAAGATGCTATTTCAACTTCTGTTATTGATTCTCCAGGTGAAGGAACTTTCATTTCTAAAATCATGATACTCTTTTTTTATTTTATTTATTGATAGTGCCAAAAACACCGTCTATAACTCTTCTTTGTCTTCTCTTGTCTCTTGTGCTAGATCCAGGCGCAGGAACTGCTGCATATGGTCTAGATGCACATTCTAGTTTTACTAAATCTAATCGTTGTAGCATATGACTCCAAGCGCCCATATTTTTAGGTTCTTCTTGAGCCCAAACATAGTTTTGAACATTTGGATATCTATCTATTACTTTCTGAATTTTCTCTAAATGCAATGGAAACAATTGCTCAATTCTGATAAGTGCTACATCTTCTCTTTCTAAAGTTTCACGTTCTGCCTCTAAATCATAATAGAATTTACCAGTACAGAACACCAATTTTTTAACTTTTGATGGATTGATAGTGTCATCAATTACTTCTTCAAATTTCTTGGTAGATAACTCTTCAATTGTAGAAACAGCCTTTGGAAGTCGTAATAAACTTTTTGGCGTTAAAACAATCAATGGTTTTCTAAAATCACGTTTCATTTGACGACGCAATAGATGAAAGAAATTTGCTGGAGTTGTACAATTAGCTACAATCATATTATCTACTGCACACAACTGTAAATAACGTTCTAGTCTTGCAGATGAGTGCTCAGAACCTTGACTTTCATAGCCATGAGGTAATAAAATTACAATTCCGTTTTGAAGTTTCCATTTATCTTCTGCTGCCGATAAGTATTGATCAAAAATAATTTGTGCTCCGTTAGAGAAATCTCCAAATTGTGCTTCCCAAATTGTTAATGTATTAGGATTTGCCATCGCATAGCCATAATCAAAACCTAAAACTGCATATTCAGACAATAAAGAGTTGTAAATATACATTTGCCCTTTATTGAAAGGGTTTGTGTTTAATAAGTTGATTCGTTCTTCAGAAATTTCATCACGTAAGATTGCATGACGGTGACTAAATGTTCCTCTTTCAACATCTTGACCAGAAATACGCACATCAAAACCTTCTTCAAGCAAACTTCCGTAGGCAAGTGTTTCAGCCATTCCCCAATCTAATGTATTGGTTTCAAAAACCATTTTTGCTCTTCCGTCTAAAATTCTTTCAGCTTTTCTAAGAAACTTTACTCCTTCAGGAACTGTAGAGACAATTTTCGCAATATTCTTTAATTTGTCTTCAGCATATGAACTATCAATTGGTTTTAGCATACCATCTAATCGTTGGCGATCAAAATCTGTCCAACGTTCTTGCATAAACTCTCGAACTATAGAAGAATCAGATTCTTTAGATTTCGTGTAGTTTATTTCAAGTATTTCTTTAAAATCTGCAACTATTTTTTTTGAATATGCTTCATCAATTACGTTTTCTGCAATTAACTTGTCTGAATATATTTTTAACGGATTGCTGTGTTTCGAAATTGCCTTGTATAATTTTGGTTGTGTGAACCTTGGTTCATCACCTTCATTATGCCCATATTTTCTATAACCAAGTAAATCGATATAGATATCTTTTTTAAACGTCATTCTGTATTCAAGCGCTATTTCAACAGCATGAACTACAGCTTCAGTATCATCAGAATTTACGTGTAAAACAGGAGATAAAGTAACTTTTGCAACATCAGTACAATATGTACTTGAACGCGCATCTAGATAATTGGTTGTAAAACCTATTTGATTGTTTACTACGATATGAATTGTACCTCCAGTTTTATAACCATTAAGTTGACTCATTTGAGCAACTTCATAAACTACACCTTGACCAGCAATTGCAGCATCACCGTGAACTATTATCGGTAATATTTTGGAATCATCACCATTATAATCTTTATCGATTTTCGCACGTGTAATTCCTTCAGCAACCGACGCAACAGTTTCTAAATGTGATGGATTTGGAACCAAATTCATCTTAATAGTTTTACCGTTTTCGTAAGTTTTATCAATTGTATTTCCTAAGTGATATTTTACATCACCATCAATATCTTCGTCTTCAAAGTCTTTTCCTTCAAATTCACTAAAGAGTTCATGAAGCGGTTTTCTAAATACATTTACCAATGTACTTAAACGACCACGATGTGCCATTCCTAAAACACATTCTTTAACTCCATATTTTTCAACAGCATTATAAAGTGCAACACTAATTGCAGGAATTAATGATTCTCCTCCTTCTAATGAAAATCGTTTTTGACCAACATACTTTGTTTGTAAAAAACTTTCAAATGTAACGGCTTGATTTATCTTAGAAAGTAAATATTTTTTTCTATCAACAGAAAACGATGGATGATTATCGTTTACATTGAGTTTGTTTTGCCACCACTTTATAACTTCAGGATTTCGAATATACATATATTCTACTCCAATCGAATCACAGTATATTTTTTCAAGATGATTAAGGATGTTTTTTAAAGTAGTATTTCCTAAGCCAAGTATTGATCCTGCACTAAAAACAGATTCCAAATCATCTTTAGATAACCCAAAATTCTCTATTGCAAGTGTAGGTTCATAAGTTCTTCTGTCTCTTACAGGATTTGTTTCAGTAAATAAATGTCCGCGAGTTCTATAACCGTTTATAAGTTCAAGTATTTGAAACTCTTTATAAACTTGTTCTGGAACTTCAACAGCAACTTCATCATCAGTTAAGCTATAATTCTCATTTGCCAAATCATATCCTTGAAAAAAACTTCTCCAACTTGGCTCTACAGCATCTGGATTTACTAAATATTGATCGTATAAGTCGGCAATGAAACCAGTATGAGCAGCATTTAAAAACGAAAATTTATCCATATTTTATTTATTCCTAAACCAATTTTATTATAATAGTAACAAAAATACGATTTTTACTAAAAAGAGGCAGTTTTTTTGAATGTATTTATTATGCATTTTTTTCCTCTTTTTATTTGGCAATAGTATAAAAACATTTATATTTGCACACCGAAATTAAAATCGGTAACTTCCTCCTTAGCTCAGTTGGTTAGAGCATCTGACTGTTAATCAGAGGGTCCTAAGTTCGAGCCTTAGAGGAGGAGCAAGAAAAATAAAGCCTTTACGTCGATGTAAAGGCTTTCTTGTTTTTATGATTTATCCATTTTAACTCTTTAATTAAAATGATAATTAAATAGGTTTTATTTACTCTACGAGCTTTAAATTCTCGATTCTGTAAACGACAATGTCTTTATTGATATCAATTAAGACTTCAGAAAAACGAATTTGAAATTCTTTTCCGACAAAAGAAGTGTCATTCTTTAAATCGTACTTAGATAAAGCTTTTTGTTGTATTTCTTCAAAAACACAATCACTTCCGT
>CALIIP010000035.1 GCA_938018045.1 uncultured Flavobacteriaceae bacterium | reverse complement strand
TGGAGATCAAAATTCTGAACTATTACCTGTTCCTTCTTTGTTTTTGGTTGGTGAAAATGGTAATATTATCTATGAGTATGTAAATGCAGATTACAAAACGCGATTGAGTCCTGAGGAATTGATTAAAAAATTAGAGTCTATTAGATAAGACCTGTTTTTTAGAAGAAATCAAAAACACCATAAAAGTTATTATTAAAAACTTTTATGGTGTTTTTGGTTTACTGAAAACTTGACATTCTGATATTATTGACTTATTAACGCTTATCCTTTTTTAATCTTTCATCAATAGTTAATTCAATAAACTCAATAACTTCTACTTTTCCAAATTCTTTATATAAAGGGTTTAAGATAAAATTTGATTCTAAACCTACAATGGTAGACGGTACTCTTAATGCAAAAACATTTCGGTCTTTTGTAAAAACTCCAGTAGTTTTAGAAGAATAGGGATACTGATTCCACCTGTCTGGAAGTTCTTCTAATTCCTGTATTATAAATTCATCTGGAAATTGAATCTTTGCAATTAATATTTTTTTAGGCAAATACGATATGTTTTCAGAATGAACATAATATTCTAACAATGCCAATGAAATGTTTTCTGAACAATAAACAGCACGCGTTCCTACTTCATTCCATCTACCACCTACCTTTTCAGCACCAATTCCCGAAAGTGTTGAATCTTTATATTTCACATTAGCCACTCGATAGACAATCATTAACTATAAACATTATATTGAATTCTAACAATTTCGTTTTCAACCATTTCAAACCCAAAACTGCTATCAAGTAGTTCAAATGGAATCTTACTACCAAGAGTCTTTGATGGAGTCAATAACCAATTTTTAAAATCTTCTTTAGAATCAAAGACCTCATAACCTAATCCAAATAATCTCGCTAATTCATATATACGCTCAGAAGTTTCTTTTCCATAAACAGTTTTCTTTTGCATACTACTAATAGATGCTGGAAGAATATGCTCAAACTCTTTTTCTGTAGAACCTGTATCATGTATTAACTGTTTCCAATCTGTCTTTTTTACACCTTCTCTAATACGTCCTATTAATTCCATTTTAAAACCAGGAGCATCTTTAGAATTACCAACAACCCAAGATGGAGAAAATTTACTACGTCTAACCTGATTTCGCCCTTTTTTAGCAACTCTAGTTTTTGCAATAATTTTCTTTTTAGTTGAATCTTCTATTTTCGATTTTATAGTCATAATTGTATTTTTACGCTTATACGATAGTAAATATACAATATTATTTTTGTTAACCAAAAAAAAATAATATTTATTTAAAGTAGACTGACAAAATACCTAAACGCAAAAACTTACATCCTACTTTGGTAGGTATATAATTCATGATACCTACCTTTCTTGGCAATCAGTTCGTCGTGCTTTCCTCGTTCTACAATATTACCTTCTTCTATGACTAGTATTTGATCTGCTTTCTGTATTGTACTCAATCTGTGAGCAATCACAAATGTAGTTCTGTCTTTCATCAAGATTCCTAAACTCTTTTGAATGTAAGATTCACTTTGCGTATCAAGGTTTGAAGTGGCTTCGTCTAAAATAATAATTTTTGGATTTGCCAATAAGGCTCTTGCAATTGAGATTCTTTGACGTTGCCCTCCAGATAACTTCACACCTCTTTCTCCAATTACTGTTTCTAAACCTTCTTCAAATCTATCTGTAAATTCGTTTACATAAGCACCATCAACTGCTGCCAACAATTCTTTTTCTGTCGCATTTGGTCTTGGAAATAGTATGTTTTCTCTTATTGTTCCTTCGTATAAAAAATCATCTTGTAAAACCACACCAAGATGCGTTCTAAAACTACTTAGATTTACCTTGTCTAGATCTATTCCGTCAAGAGATACTTTCCCTTCAGTTGGATTTAAAAAGGTCGCAGCGAGCCCTGCAATAGTAGATTTCCCAGAGCCTGAAGAACCAACCAAAGCAGTTACACTTCCCGAAGGTGCTTCAAACGAAATATTATGCAACACTTCTTTGCTCTCTTCGTAAGAAAAAGACACATTATCAAATACAATATCACCTTTTATGTTATCTAATACTACAGTCCTGTTTTCAGGATTGTCTTCTTCGGTCATGTCCATTAACTCTTGAGTTCTATCAAGTCCTGCCATTGCTTCTGTCAACTGACTTCCGATATTACTCATCTGGACTATTGGCGCAACCATAAAACCTAACAGTAAAGTAAATTGTACAAATTCTCCTAAAGTCATTGACTGGTTCATCATATAATAACCACCAATTCCCATAATACCTGCGGAAGCCAAACCGATCAAAAAAGTTGATGAACTTGTAATTATTGCTGTTGCTGTCAAACTCTTTTTTACATTTAAGAACAACTGCTCTACTCCTTTTTCAAACGTTTTATTTTCTTGCTCTTCAGCATTAAATCCTTTTATAACTCTAACGCCATTTAAGGTTTCAGTCAATCTACCAGTAACCTCAGCATTTATTTTCCCTCTTGCTTTAAAAATCGGACGAATAACAGCAAATGCTTTCATCATCACAACCGCAAAAATAAGTACGGGAACTAATACAACTAATGTCATTGTTGCATTGATTTTTAACAACCAAATGAATGAAATAACAGCCGTAATTGAGCCTCCGATTAATTGCACCAAACCTGTTCCAACAAGATTTCTAACACCTTCAACATCTGTCATAACTCTAGAAACTAGCGCTCCAGATTTATTATTATCAAAAAAATTGATAGGCAGTTTGAGGAGTTTTCGTTGCACTTTTGCTCTTAATAATGAGATTAAATGTTGTGCTTCTACACTCAATAATCTTGTTAAAGAAAATGAAGTTATGGCTTGAATTAATAAGGCAACAACTACAATTAATATAAGTGTATACAATCCACTCAAATTTTCGTTTGGCACGATATCATCAATCAGTTTTTTAGTTTGAAGCGGAATTACTAATCCTGCCAAACTTTTTAAAACTATTAATATTAAACCAATTGAAATGATTTTTTTCCTTGGCCAAATAAATTCTTTAAATGCCCATTTAAATGAAACTTTTTCTCTATTCATAATTTTATATTGGCGATAATCAAGCCAAATTGTAGTATTTGACAATTAGTCAGTAAAACGAAAAATACTAAACTCTTTTTGCATTAGTTACAAAATCTTTGAGGTAAAATGGCTCAAAATAAGCAACATCTTCAAAATCTTTTTGTTGAAATTTATCAAATGATAATTTCGCCATTTCGTTTGCTGATGGCAATTTATCATCAATAAAAAAAGCGTTTTTATGCGTGATGATTTCTTTGGTTTTAGCAACACCATCACCAATAAAATAAACTTCATTAGTATCAAGATATGTTGCAAAAGAAGTATCGTCTAATATTTGTGCTTGTATTTCTCGAACTTGCGAATTATCAGTATTAAAAACCGCGCTATACACTTCCATTCTACGAGCATCTAACATCGGAATTATAAGTCCTTTTTCTTTGGTCACCTGTAACGCGAGTGCTTGTAATGTATTGGTAGCAATCAATGGAACATCAAGAGCATAACACAAACCTTTTACTGTAGATACGCCAATTCTGAGTCCTGTAAAAGATCCTGGACCTTTACTCACCGCAACTGCAGCAACATCTTTTAGTGATTTATTAGCATCTTTTAAAACATCCTGAATAAAAACATGTAAGTTCTCTGCATGAGAATAACTTCCATCATTCACTTCTTTTAAAGCGATCGTTTTTCCATTTTCAGCAAGTGAAACGGAACAGTTTTTTGTGGCTGTTTCTATGTTTAGTATCAATGACATTTAAATACAAAGGTATTAATTTGTATAAAACAAACATCCCAATATTTTAAAATATTGAGATGTTTGAAAATTAACTATTAACTAAAGTGGTTATTC
>CALIIP010000034.1 GCA_938018045.1 uncultured Flavobacteriaceae bacterium | reverse complement strand
GCAATATTAAAAAAAGAATTAAATTCATTTTTTTCAACACCAATTGGTTACTTGGTGATTGCTGTATTTTTATTGGCAAACGGTTTGTTTTTATGGGTATTTGATGGTGATTTTAATATCTTAAATGCTGGTTTTGCAGATTTAAACAGTTTCTTTTATCTCGCTCCGTGGATTTTTATATTCTTGATTCCTGCAATCACAATGCGAACTTTTTCTGACGAATACAACAACGGAACTATCGAGTTATTAAAAACCAAACCAATCAGTAATTGGGAAATAATCATTGAAAAATATACAGCCTCTTTTTTATTGATAATCTTTGCACTTATTCCGACACTCATATATATTTACAGCATTTCTAAACTCGGAAATCCTGAAGGAAATTTTGATTTTGGTAGTATGCTTGGCTCCTATTTTGGCTTACTTTTTTTAGCAGGAACCTATACTGCCATTGGATTGTTTTCTTCAACGCTATCAAACAATCAAATTGTGGCTTTTATCATAGCAATTTGTATTTCTTTTTTCCTTTTTTATGGATTTGAAGCCATGTCTTCCCTTTTTGGAGAACTAGGATATTCTGTTCAACAATTAGGAATAAATGAACATTACAAAAGCATAAGTCGTGGAGTTTTAGACACACGAGATGTGATTTATTTTGTGAGTATTACCGTTTTCTTTTTGATATTAACCAAAATGAGATTGGAACGTGAATAAGCAATCTAACATATCAAAAATAGCACTGCTTTTCATTGGCTTAATTGCACTAAATTTTGTTTCAAATAAAATCTACAAACGCTTTGATTTAACACAAGACAAGCGCTATACACTTTCTAAACCAACAATTGATATTCTTGATGCTATTGATGAGCCAATCATTGTAAAAGTATATTTAGAAGGTGATTTTCCTACGGAATTTAAACGCCTACAAATAGAAACACGTCAACTTCTTGAAGAATTAAAATCAGAAAATAAAAAGATTCAATTCAGATTTATTAATCCGTTAGATGATGCTGATGAATTGATTGCAAAAGGCTTGCAACCAAGTCAATTATCTGTACAAGAAAACGGGAAAGTATCAGAAATTATAATTTTTCCTTGGGCAACTGTTCAAACTGGAAAACGCATTGAAAATGTATCACTTTTAAAAGATACAAACGCTCAAAGCCAAGATGAGCAATTGCAAAATTCTATTCAGAATTTAGAATATGCCTTTGTAAATGCTATCCATAAAACGACATCTGAAAAAACAAAAAAAATCGCTGTACTAAGAGGAAATGGTGAATTAAGCGATATTTATATGGCAGATTTCCTTCGGAAATTGGGAGAGTATTATCGCCTTGCACCTTTCACGCTAGATTCTGTTGCGAAAAACCCAACTAAGACACTTCAGAAATTAAAGGAATATGATTTAACAATTATAGCAAAACCTACTGAAAAATTTACTGAAGAAGAAAAATACACGCTCGATCAATACATTGTAAATGGTGGTAAAACACTTTGGATGATTGACCAAGTTCATGCTGAATTAGACAGTTTGATGCAAACTGGAGAATCACTTGCGTATCCTAGAGATTTAGGACTGACAGATTTATTGTTTAGTTACGGAGTTCGTATAAACTCAAATTTAGTGGAGGATTTATACAGTTCTAAGATTCCGTTAGCAACAGGAAATGTTGGCAATCAAACTCAGTACAATCAGTTTTCATGGCGCTTTTTCCCAGTTGCACAATCGGCAAATAATCATCCAATAAACAAGCATATTGAACCTGTAAATTTAAAGTTCACGAGTTCTATTGACTTACTTAAAAATGATATTGAAAAAACGGTTTTATTGCAAAGTTCACCTTTGTCGAAAATCGTTGGAGTTCCGTCTATAATAAGTTTAAACTCAATAAGACAACAAATTGATAAAGAGAGTTTTAATAAACAATACATCCCTTTAGGCGTATTACTTGAGGGTGAATTTAAATCTGCGTATTCAGATAGAATTCAACCTTTTAAAATTTCAAATCCGAAGAAAAAATCAGAAAAAAATAAATTGATTTTAATTGCTGATGGCGACATTATTGCCAACCAAGTTACACGTGGAAAACCAGAGAAATTAGGAGTTGATAAATGGACAGGGCAGCAGTTTGGGAATAAAGAGTTTTTACTCAACTCGGTAAATTATTTATTGGATGATGCTGGCTTGCTAGATATTCGTTCAAAAACTATCAATTTAAAACTTCTTGATAGAGAAAAAGCATTTGAAGAACGCACTTTTTATCAGTTTTTAAATGTTGGATTTCCTTTAATTTTACTTGCCTTTTTCGGACTTGCTTTCAACTATATCAGAAAGAAAAAGTATACTTAAAAAGTAATTTAAACATAACTTTAACATAATTCAAATACTAAAATCATTATCTTTGTTAATTAAATTTAAACTCAAAAATAATGATGATTAAAAAAATAATTGCATTAGTACTATTTGTTGGATTAACTTATACAACAAATGCTCAAGTAGAAACACCACAACCAAGTCCTTTCTCAAAAGTAGAGCAAGTTG
>CALIIP010000033.1 GCA_938018045.1 uncultured Flavobacteriaceae bacterium | reverse complement strand
ATCCTGAAAAGTTTTGCAGGATTGTGACACATTTTTTCAACTATTTGCTCAACCGATATTTTCCCTTCTACATGCTTTTTAAACATTGCCACCAAACCATGTTGAACTAGTGGTCCGCCACTTGGTGCTTTTGTGTAAACGTTATCTTTCTCTTCAATAGTGTGAGGAGCGTGATCAGTTGCAATCACATCAATTCTACCATCAAGGAGTGCTTTCCAAAGGCCTTCTTTATCTTCAGCTGTTTTTACTGCAGGATTCCACTTGATAAGGGTTCCTTTTTTTGCGTAATCTGAATCATCAAACCATAAATGGTGTATACAAACTTCAGCAGTAATTTTCTTTTCTTCCAATGGAATTTTATTCGTAAAAAGCGACGTTTCTTTTGCTGTTGACAAGTGGAAAACATGTAATCTTGCACCTGTTTTCTTTGCTAAAGCAATCGCTTTTGAAGAAGAAATATAACACGCTTCCTCACTTCTTATTTTTGGATGTAATTCAATCGGAATATCTTCACCATAAATGGCTTTTTGTTCTGCAAGATTTTTTCTAATTGTAGCTTCATCTTCACAGTGAACAGCGATTAACATATCTGTAGAAGAAAATATTTTTTCAAGAACTTCTTCATTGTCAACCAACATATTTCCTGTTGATGAACCTAAGAAAAGTTTTATTGCGGCAACATTTTTTGGATCAGTTTTTAGTAATTCTTCCAAATTATCATTTGTTCCACCAAACATAAAAGAATAGTTTGAATATGAACTTTCTGCTGCTATTTTGAACTTATCTTCAAGTAATTCTTGTGTAGTAGCTTGAGGCACAGTATTTGGCATTTCTATAAAAGAAGTGATCCCTCCAGCAACTGCAGCTTTACTTTCTGATGCTATGTTTGCTTTATGTGTAAGTCCAGGTTCCCTAAAGTGTACTTGATCATCAATTACTCCAGGAATTAAAAATTGATTTTCGGCATCAATAACCTTTGTGTTTGTGTCTTTTTGACTGATAGATTCAGCAATTTCAACAATATATGCTCCTTCAATAAGTAAATCTCCAGTAAAAATGGAGTTTTCATTTACAATTCGAGCATTTTTTATTAGGGTTTTTTTCATCTTAATTTTTAGTAAATTTCATCTTCAGTACTCCAAAAATTGCTTCTGAAATAATTGATCCATTCATTTTTGATTTACCTCTAATTCTATCGGTAAATATAATAGGCATTTCAACAATTTTAAAATTGTTTTTCCATGCTTTAAATTTCAATTCTATTTGAAAAGCATATCCAAGAAATTTAATCTCATCTAAATTAATTGTTTCTAAAACAATACGTTTGTAACAAACAAAACCTGCTGTAGTATCTTTTACAGGAATTCCAGTAATTATTCTGACGTATATTGACGCAAAATACGAGAGCATTAATCTTTTTTTGTCCCAATTATTAATTTCGCCTCCTTTTGTATATCGAGAGCCAACACTCACATCATTATTATCTGAAGCACAAGCATTATATAGCGATTCTAATTTTTCTACAGGATGTGAGAAATCAGCATCCATTTCAATAATATAGTCATATCTTTTTTGTAAAGCCCATTTAAAACCATGAACATAAGCAGCACCTAAACCAGTTTTTTCTTTTCTGATTTCAAGAAATAAACGACTTGGGAATTCAGCCATCATTTTCTGAACGATTTGATAAGTTCCATCAGCCGAAGTATCATCAACAATAAGAATGTCAAATTCCTTTTTCTGAGAAAAGACTGCACGAATGATCAATTCGACATTTTCTTTTTCATTGTAAGTAGGAATAATTACTAAGGTATTAGACATAAAAAATATTGAACTGCAAAGATACAGTTTTTTATTTCCAATATCACCTTGTTTTTAAGTTGAAGGCTCTAGTTTATGATTTTTTTAACGAGTATTAGATTGAATAAAAACGAAATAGTCTTAAACTTTCATAATTCAACTATTATATAAATTTTTTTGCCAATTATTTGTTTTCAATTTTATAATAAATAGTAATTTTTACTAACATTTTTACTGGAAACATGACAGTTTTCTATATTATTGATTCCTAGACACCTACTTGCTTTTAAGAAACAATAAAAACAATAACTTTTCTTATTTGTTTTGTTTTATATTGTACCTTTGTGCCCTTAAAATAATAACTGTTTTGATTTTCATCAAAATTATTATTAGATTATGTATCAAAGGAGTTAGTAATATTTTTGAAAAAAAAGAATTAAAAAGCGACGATATATGAAAGTGAAAACAATTTTGGTGTCTCAACCAAGCCCCAAATCAGAAAGTTCACCATACTTTGAATTAGCAAACAAACAAAAAGTAAAAATTGACTTTAGATCTTTTATTCATGTAGAGGGAGCATCTTCTAAAGAAATTAGAGTACAAAAGATTGATTTAAGTAGTTTTACGGCAGTTATTTTTACAAGTAGAAATGCTGTAGATCACTTTTTTAGAATTGCAGATGAAATGCGATTTACTGTTCCAGATGCATTAAAATATTTTTGTGAGTCTGAAGCCATTGCATTTTATTTACAAAAATATGTTGTTTATAGAAAACGTAAAATTTATGTTGGAAATAAAACATTTCCAGAATTAACCAAATTGATTAAAAAGCATAAATCTGAAAAATTCTTATTGCCATGTTCTGATAAATTAAAAGATCTAATTCCACAAGAATTAAATGAACTACAAGTTGATTGGACAAAAGGAGTTTTTTATAAAACAGTTGTAAGTGACTTGTCAGATTTAGAAAATGTTTTTTACGACATTTTAGTATTCTTTAGTCCTTCAGGAATTGACTCTTTGTTTAAGAACTTCCCTCAATTTAAGCAAAATGAAACAAGAATTGCAGTATTTGGAAACTCAACTGTAAAGGCTGCGGAAGATGCAGGTTTAAAGTGTAATATTAAAGTACCAACACCAGAAACACCATCAATGAGTATGGCTTTAGAAAAGTATATCGTTGGTGTGAATAAAAAATAAAATTTAGTTATAACTAAATATAAACCGTTGCGTAAGTGACGGTTTTTTTATGTAAAAAGGTTTGAGAAAACATCTTCAATTTTAGAAACTAAAACAACATCAATAGCGCTTTTTTTCTTGCTAAATTTATTGAATTTAGATACAAAAATCTTTTTGAATCCAAGTTTTTCAGCTTCCAAAATACGTTGATCGACACGATTTATAGGGCGAATTTCTCCTGCCAAACCAACTTCGGCAGCAAAACAAAATTCTTGCGGAATTGCTTCATCTTCGTTCGAAGAAAGTATGGCTGCAACTACTGCCAAATCTATCGCAGGATCATCAACTTTGATTCCTCCAGTAATATTTAAAAAGACGTCTTTTGCACCTAATCTAAATCCAGCGCGCTTCTCTAAAACCGCCAATAACATATTCAATCGTTTGATGTTATAACCAGTTGCAGAACGCTGAGGTGTTCCGTAAACCGCTGTGCTAACCAAAGCCTGAACTTCAATCATTAGAGGTCTAATCCCTTCTAAAGTTGCTGAAATTGCAGTTCCGCTTAACGATTCATCTTTCTGCGAAATTAATATTTCTGATGGATTTTCTACTTCTCGTAAACCCACACTTTGCATTTCGTAAATCCCTAATTCAGAGGTTGACCCAAATCGATTTTTTTGTGTTCGTAAGATTCTATATGTATGATTTCTATCGCCTTCAAATTGTAAAACGACATCAACCATATGTTCCAAAATCTTTGGTCCAGCAATGTGACCATCTTTTGTAATATGACCAATTAAAATAACAGGAGTTGAAGTTTCTTTGGCAAATTTTATTAATTCAGCAGTAGTTTCTCTAATCTGCGAAATACTTCCAGGAGAAGCATCAATAGTATCGGTATGTAAGGTTTGAATAGAATCTATCACAACAATTTCTGGCTGAATTTCTTCTATATTTCTAAAGATATTTTGCGTTTTAGTTTCTGTTAGAATAAGGCAATCATTATTTTTGTTTGCAAGTCTTTCTGCACGCATTTTTATCTGACTTTGACTTTCTTCACCAGAAACATACAAGACTTTTTTAGCAATAGACAAAGCAACTTGTAAGATCAAAGTAGATTTTCCAATTCCAGGTTCTCCACCTAAAAGTAAAACGGATCCTTTTACCAATCCGCCGCCAAGAACACGATCTAATTCATTGTTTTTAGTTGCGATTCGATCTTCAGCATTTAATTCTATTTCACTAATTTTTAAGGCTTTTGAAGTCTTTTTTACTGATGAAGTTTGTTTCCAAGTTCGTTTTTCTTCTTTTTGAATTACTTCTTCAACAATCGTATTCCACTCGTTACACGAAGTACATTTTCCAATCCACTTTGCATATTGTGAGCCACAATTTTGACAAAAAAAGGTTGTTTTAGTTTTAGCCATAGCGCAAAGAAACGGAATTATTTCTCTTTGTTATATATTGGAAGCAAGAAAAACGACAATCCACCAAAAACAATAATCATTAATGTTTGTGCCGTCCACATAATCCAACCAAAAGCCAGTGCAGATACAGATGAGATTCCATATAAAATTAACACTTGTTGAACGCCTACAGGATACG
Source organism: uncultured Flavobacteriaceae bacterium (assembly GCA_938018045.1). Classification (GTDB taxonomy): domain Bacteria; phylum Bacteroidota; class Bacteroidia; order Flavobacteriales; family Flavobacteriaceae; genus Urechidicola. The sequence continues at coordinate 4,450 of CALIIP010000033.1, read as the reverse complement.
TTCCCAAGCCTCCATTAGTTGCAGCAATACTTAAAGCACCAACTATAAATCCTGTTAGAAGAGCTCCTAAAGGAAGAAAAGCGGTTTCTTCTAATGAGAATGCTGCAAAATAGAACATCAAAATATACATCAACCAAATAAAGAATGTATGGAAAACGAACGCCCATTTTTTCTTCATTGTCAATATTGATTTTACACCTTCCATTAATCCGTTTATAAAGTTTTTAACTTTTACCAAAAATGCATTTTCAGATTTTTTTATAAATCGAACAAAAAGGAAAAGTATAGCTAAAATAAGGCCAACAATAATAATACTATTTAGCGGTTTTTGAGGAAGTTTTTTTGAGAGAAAATCCATCAAAAAATCAAATTGAACAAGCAATGCAATTGCAATTACCAATAGTAACATTACAACATCAGCAACACGTTCTGCAACAATAGTTCCTATGGCTTTTTCAAAAGGCACATTTTCATATTTTGTGATTGTTGTTGCACGCGCTACATCTCCTGCTCTAGGAAAGGCGAGGTTTACAATATAAGCAACCAAAACTGCCATAATTGTATTTGGAAATTTAGGCTTATAACCCAAAGGGTCTAGCATAAAATGCCAGCGATACGCTCTAGAAACGTGACTTAATATTCCGCAAAGAAGTGATAATGCAATCCAATTATAATTGGCTGTTTTAAATGCGTTTTTGATAGTTTCAATATCATCAGGAGATAGTTTTGAAAGAGAAAACCATATTAGAAATACTCCCAAAGCAATTGGAAGAATGGCAAATAATATTTTCTTAGTCTTTTTATTCAACTTTTATAATTTAATATTATCAATCAATCGAATTTCACCTGCAAAAACAGCAATAAAAGCACGATATCTTTTATCATCATCCTTTTTTTTAATTGTTTTAAGGGTTTTTTCATCAGCAATTTCAAAATATTCTAATTTTAATAATGGATGCTTTTTAAACTTCTTTTTCACCCAACTTATTACTTTTTCAGGAGCGTTTTTTTTGAATTTCTTTCTTGCTTTTTTGATTGTTTTGTAGATAAATGGTGCTGCAAGTCTATGTTCGTCTGTTAAGCGTGTGTTTCTTGAACTCATCGCTAACCCATCTTCTTCTCTAAAAATTTCACAGCCTACAATATTGATTGGAATGCTATGATTTTCAACCATCTTTTTAATAATTTGTAATTGTTGAAAGTCTTTTTCGCCAAAATAAGCATTCGTAGGCTTAACAATTTCAAACAAACGCTTTACAATTGTCCCAACTCCATCAAAATGGCCATCACGAAATTTCCCTTCCATTTGATGTTCTAACCCATCAAACGTAAAAGATTTTGACGTTATTTTATCACCATAAATTTCTTTAGCTGTTGGAGCAAATACAACATTACAATTAACAGATTCTAATAATTTTAGATCATTTTCTAAAGTTCGAGGATATTTCACCAAATCTTCAGGTTTGTCAAATTGAGTTGGATTGACAAAAATACTTACAACTACAATGTCACTTTTCTCTTGTGCTTTTTTAATTAAAGATAAATGCCCTTGGTGTAATGCGCCCATAGTTGGCACAAAACCTATGCTTTTATCATTATTGAAAGTCAATAAGTGTTGTTGGAGATTTTTTATATCATTAAAAACAAACATTACAATTATGTTAATTACTGTTAAAGGCTTGCAAACTTACAGTTTTGCTATTAAAAACTGCATAAATTTTCGTATTTTTGCGCTTGAATTAATTTAGGAGAAGAAAGAAATGTCTGTGTTTCAATTTTAGATTTATAAAATCAAAATTATATAGATGTCTATTTTAACTACTAAAACAATGAAAATATATAGATGAAAGATAAGAGAGTGTTATGTGTTTCTTCAGAAGTAATTCCATATTTGCCAGAGACAGAAATGGCAAGAATGTCATTTGAAACAGCAAGAATGGTACATGGAATTGGAGGGCAAACAAGGATTTTTATGCCTCGTTTTGGATTGATTAATGAGAGAAGACACCAATTACACGAAGTGATTAGATTGTCTGGAATGAATATGATTATCAATGATATGGATATGCCATTGATTATTAAAGTCGCTTCGATACCTAAAGAAAGAATGCAAGTTTATTTTATTGATAATGACGAGTATTTTAAAAGAAAAGCAACTTTTAGTGACGATGAAGGAAAATTATTTGATGATAATGATGAGCGCATGATTTTCTTTGCCAAAGGTGTTGTTGAGACAGTAAAGAAATTAAATTGGGCACCAGACATTATCCATGTTCATGGTTGGATGGCTGCTTTATTACCAATATATTTAAAAGAATATTATAAAGACGACGCATTATTTGCAGACAGTAAAATTGTTACATCAATATACAATAACGATTTTGGTGGAACGTTAAATAAAGAATTAGTTAATAAAGTTGGTTTTGATAAAGTTTCAAAAACCGATTCGATTAATGAACCAAATCATCATAACCTTCTAAAAATTGCAATAGAAAATTCAGATGCCATCATCACAGGAAGTGAAGATATAAGCAGTGAATTGATAGATTACGCTAAATCATTAGATAAGCCAGTGTTGGACTTTTATCCTGAAGATGATTTTAAAGATGCGTATTTAGATTTCTATAAAACAAAAGTATTACAAGAATAAAAAAATCACCCTTTAATTATGACAACAAAAGTTGTAAAAACCATAAAACAAATCGCATTGTTTTCTGTACTCTTTTTGAGTATTTTATCTTGCGAATCAGATATTGAAAACTTAGGAACCAATATTGTTGAAAACGGAATTTTTGACACTCAAAAGTACGATTCTGAATTAAAAGCATACAATCAAAACATATTAAAAAATCGTGCTAATGGATTAGGACAGTATTTATTAGGCGTCTATAAAAATGATGATTTTGGTAAATTAGAAGCCTCAATCGTTACACAATTAGCACCTTCTGGAACAATTGATTTTGGAATAGACCCAACAATTGACGCTGTTATTCTTTCAATACCTTATCAAGCAACAAATTTAGCTTCTACAGGTGAAATACCTCAATATGAATTGGATTCTGTTTATGGAGATCAAAGCATAGAGTTTAATTTAAACGTATATGAACTAACGGCCTATTTAAATACTCTTGACCCTGCAGACCCCATAAATGAATTGGAGTATTTTACAGATGAAATTTACACTTACAACTCTACACCATTGTATTCAGAATTGTTTAGTCCAAACGCAAATGATACTGTTTTATATGTTCAAAGACCAGAGGTAATACTTGATTTTAACACGATGCAACATGACGTAGATACCATTAAATTGGCAAATGCATTACCATCAATTAAATTACCTTTAAACGAAAGTTATTTTACAACTAGATTTTTACCAAACGCATCAATTCTTGAATCAACTGCAACTTTTGTCGAATTTTTTAACGGCCTCTATATTGAAGCTACTGAAAGTGCAGACCCAAAAGCATCAATAATGTCTTTAGATTTAGGTGGCGCGGATGTAACGATATATTATACAAATTCTATTTTAACAGACGAAACTATTACAACTACAGCTACAGACGGAACTGTTACTGTTGTTTCTGAAACAGATTATAATGGAGATGGGGATTTTGATGAAGACGATTGGCCTGTTAGAACAAAACAATCAGCACTTTTTGTTTTTAGTGGCATTACAACAAATACATATACAAGAGATTATACAACTCCGACCAATGCAGTATCAGTAATTAATAATCCAAACATATTAAATGGAGATGAAAGATTATATCTTCAAGGTGCTTCAGGATCATTTGCTATAATAGATTTATTTACTTCTGATGATATCGAAGACTTAAGAAATAATGATTGGTTGATTAATGAAGCAAGTTTAACTTTTTATGTAGATCAAAATTCTGACACTTCTATTGCTCCAGAGCAATTATTAGTTTATAATTATGAAGAAAATGAACAGATAACAGACATGTTTACTGAAGGACCAACAGAGTTTGGAGGATTATTAGTAATTGATGAAGATGATAAGCCCTTGTCATATACTATTAACATTACTGATTATGTTTCTAATATTTTAAAATCAACAGATCCTATTGAGCCTTCACAATTGGCAGTAAAAGTTTATAATATATCTGACTTTCCAGCAGGAATAACAGATACAGAAATTAAAGATTTTAGTTGGACTCCAAAAGGTGTTGTTATCCACGGAAATCAATCATCAGATATAGATAAAAGAATAAAACTTGAGATTACTTATACTGAACTCAACTAAAAAAACTTCAAAAATATGTGTGGAATTGCAGGGTATATAGGCTATAGAGATGCTTATCCTATTGTTATTAAAGGATTGCAAAGATTAGAATACAGAGGTTATGATAGTGCTGGAATTCTACTTTATAATGATAATGTTACCATTTCAAAAACAAAAGGGAAAGTTTCAGATTTAGAGAAATTA
>CALIIP010000032.1 GCA_938018045.1 uncultured Flavobacteriaceae bacterium | reverse complement strand
CAATCTTGATAATATCTGCAGCCGAACCTTGAATAGGTGCGTTTACCGCATTTCGCTCATCACCAGAACGCACAATAGAATTTTGAGAATTGATATTCTTTAAATAACGTCTTCTTCCTAAAAGTGTTTCTACATAACCATGATCACGAGCAAAATCAACCTGTTTTGAAATGTATGATTTTAAAGTTGGATACGTTTCGTAGTAAGCCTCAATAAGTTCTTTTGATTCTGTTCTACTGAGATTGGTTTGATTGCTCAACCCAAATGCAGAAACACCATAAATGATTCCGAAATTAACAGTTTTTGCATGACTTCGTTGCTCACGAGTCACTTTATCTAAAGGAACATTAAATACATTCGCTGCTGTTGCCTTGTGAATATCTTCTCCGTTTAAAAATGAAGTTTTCATTGCTTCATCACCACTTAATTCTGCAATCAAACGCAACTCAATTTGGCTATAATCTGCTGCTAATAGCACATAATTTTCATCTCTTGCAACAAACGCTTTTCGTACTTGTTTTCCTCGTTCAGTACGGATTGGAATATTCTGTAAATTAGGATTGTTTGAACTCAGTCTTCCAGTTGCAGCAACTGCTTGACTATAGTTTGTATGAATTCGACCAGTTTTTTTGTTGATTTCATTTGGTAACGCATCAACATAAGTATTTTTCAGTTTTACAAGTCCACGCCATTTCAAAATATTTGCTACAATTTCATGATCTGGAGCGAGATAAGACAAAATTTCTTCACCAGTTTTATATTGTCCTGTTTTTGTTTTTTTAGGTTTATCGACCAATTTTAAATGATCAAATAAAACTTCCCCTAATTGTTTTGGTGATGCTAAATTGAATTCAACATTTGCTTCTCTATAAATTTTACTTTCAAGATCTATAATATCTTTATTTAAATCTACAGAAAGGTTTTTTAAGAAATCTGCATCAACATTGATGCCTTCTAATTCCATATCTGCAAGTACACTTAATAAAGGAATCTCTATTTCATTAAACAGTTTTGTAAGATTGTTTTTTTCTAATTCTTTTTCAAAAACCTCTTTCAATTGCAATGTAATATCAGCATCTTCAACAGCATATTCTGTTTGTTCTTCGATAGTTGATTCTCTCATCGATTTTTGATTCTTTCCTTTACCAATCAACGTTTGTATAGAAATAGGTTGGTAATTAAGATAGGTTTCAGCCAACACATTCATATTATGTCGCATATCAGGATTAATAAGATAATGCGCCAACATCGTGTCAAAAATTTGTCCTTTTACAGCGATGTTATAGTTCTTCAAAACCTTAATATCATATTTTATATTCTGACCAATTTTCTCGATACTTTCATCCTCAAAAAACGGTCTAAACTCCTCTAAAATTTGCTGAGTTTCTTCTTTGTCTTCTGGAAATGAAACATAATATCCTTTTCCTTTTTCATATGAAAAGGCAATTCCTACAACTTCCGCTTCGAGTGTATTTAAACTTGTAGTTTCAGTATCAAAACAAACAGATTTATTTTTTAGTAGTCGTCTAATCAGATTTTTACGAGAAATATCATTATTCACATATTGATAAAAATGATTCGTATTTTTTGCTTCTTTATATCCAGAAATCACTTCTTGAGCAGGCGCTTCAGTTTGTATAGCAAACAAATCTAATTGTTGTGTTTGAGAAGTTTTTGCTGAAGTATCTTTTTTTGAATCAGTTGAAATATCTTCTTTTTGGACTGCAGTTTTAACAGCGAAAGTATTTGTAAAATTGACAATTAACCTTCTAAACTCAAGATCAGTAAAAATCTTTGTTACTTCAGGAACATCTGGTTGCGTAAGTGCAAAATCATCAAAATTAAATTCAACAGGAACATCTAAAATAATTGTTGCCAGTTCTTTAGAAAGCAAACCTAATTCTTTTGCGCCTTCCACTTTCTCCTTCATTTTACCTTTTAGTTCATGAGTGTTGGCTAATAAATTCTCCATGCTTCCGTAGGCCGCAAGAAACTTTTTGGCAGTTTTTTCACCAACTCCAGGAAGTCCAGGAATGTTGTCTGAACTATCTCCCATCATCCCTAAAAAATCAATCACTTGTTCTGGTCTTTCTACTCCAAATTTTTTCTGAACTTCAGGAATTCCCCATGTTTCATATCCGCCGCCAAACATTGGACGGTACATAAATATATTTTCACTCACCAGTTGCGCAAAATCTTTATCTGGTGTTACCATAAAAGTTGCGTATCCTTCTTTTTCAGCCTTTTTTGCCAATGTTCCGATGACATCATCCGCTTCAAAACCCTCTTTTACCATTATTGGAATTTGCATTGCTTTGAGAATCTCATAAATATACGGAACAGCAATTTTTATTGCTTCAGGAGTAGCATCTCTATTTGCTTTGTATGCTGGAAAAGCATCATTTCTGGCAACACTTCCGCCTTTGTCAAAGCAGACACCTAAATGATCTGGACGCTCTCGTTTTATTACATCCAAAAGTGAATTCATAAATCCCATAATTGCAGAGGTATCAAGCCCTTTTGAGTTTATTCTTGGGTTTTTAATAAAGGCGTAATATCCACGGAAAATTAATGCATATGCATCAACTAAAAAAAGACGTTTTTTTTCTGACATTTGTTGTAAATAATATAAGTCATAAAATTACGAAACTTATTTATCTAATTGGATTACTATTCGTAATTTTCGCCTTTAAATTTATCTTAATGAATACATTTTCAATAGCAATTCACGGAGGAGCAGGGACATTAGTAAAAGGCATGATGACTCCAGAGTTAGAAACTCAATATAAAGAAGCGTTAAAAAACGCTTTGGATAAAGGATATGCAATTCTTAAAAACGGAGGGACTTCAACAGAAGCAGTTGAAATTGCAGTTGTTGAGTTAGAAAACTCTCATTTGTTTAATGCAGGGAAAGGTGCTGTTTTTACTGCCGATGAAACGCATGAAATGGATGCGTCAATAATGGAAGGAAAGAGTTTAAATGCAGGTGCAGTTTCATTAATTACAGGAATTAAAAATCCAATTTCATTGGCAAAAGATGTGATGGAAAACAGTGAACATGTTTTTTTAGCAGGAAATGGCGCAATGCAATTTGCCAAAAAGATGAATTATTCTTTGGAAGATGAAACTTATTTTTATGACAAACTCCGTCATCAGCAATGGATAGAAATTAAAGATACTGATAGTTTTCAATTAGATCATTCTGTAAAAAAAGATTCTAAATTTGGAACCGTTGGTGCTGTTGCGTGTGATAAAGAAGGGAATATTGCGGCTGCAACTTCTACAGGAGGTATGACCAATAAAAGATACGGACGTGTTGGTGATAGTCCAATGATTGGCGCAGGAAATTATGCGAATAATAAAACGTGTGCAATAAGTTGTACAGGTTCGGGAGAATTTTTTATTAGAGGTGTAGTTGCGTATGATGTTTCATGTTTAATGGAACATAAAGCAATGTCGCTCAAAGATGCTTCAGAAGAAGTTATTAATAAAAGAATACTAGAGATAAAAGGAGATGGAGGGCTAATTGCTGTTGATGCAAAAGGAAATATAGCAATGCCTTTTAATACAGAAGGAATGTATCGCGCAAGTAAATCTTCAAATGGAGAAGAAGAAGTTTCTATTTATAAAAATTAGATTCCGTATGAAGTACGGAATGACAAGATTACTTTAAATAAAAGGAGCTTCAATTGGTAGCACGCTTACTTTTCTGTTTTTAATATCAAAACTATCACTATTCGAAAGTACATGAACAGTTAAATTTGCCATTGTCATTGGTGTGCCTTCTTCTAAAATTTTCTCATTATTATGAGTTAATTTACTACCGTCAAAAACAATGACCATTCCAGAACCAATTACTGTACAATCGTTTCCATTTTTGATTATCATTCCAGTATCTTCTGCCAAGCCAATCCCTAAATGATTGGGATGTTTTGCTATGGCTTCACTTTGTCTTCCAAAACGACCACGACGAATAAAATGTGTGTCTATAATTAATTCAGGAATAAGATCTAAACCTTTATACATGTCAACAGCACCTTTAATAAATGATTCTGTTGCGCTTCCGCCAGCAATCATTTCAGTAGCCATAGCCATTGCTCCAGCACTTGTGCCAGCAATTACAAAACCTTTCTCAGTTTTATAGCGTTCCAGTAAAATTTTATGAATTGTAGTTCCTCCAATTCTATCCGTTATTTTTGATTGATCTCCACCAGAAAACATTATACAATCTGCTTTAGAAACTAAATCGATTGATTCTTTTTTTTCTGAATCTTCTTTACTTCGGATGTCTAAAACAATCACATTTTTACAGCCTAACGTAGAGAATGCTTCTAAATAATTTTCACCTACTTCAACTGGTATACTTGATGCGGTTGGTATTACAATTATATTTGCATCTTTTCCGCCAGCTTCTTTTACAACATGATACAAAATTCCTTCGCTGATAAACTCTTGAGTATACTGCTCGCTTTCTTCAATTCCTTTATCTTCATTCCCGCCAATAGGAATTAATGTTCCTTTATTATGTTGCATTATGTTGGTTGTAAAATATTTTTTGACAAAAATAAACTAAATGATTTATAGAAAATGTATATATTTAAAATCTTTTAAACGAATCAACACTTTAATACAAAAATAAAAACCAAACACATGAAAATTATAAATATAAATGCAATGAGAGGGCCAAATTACTGGTCAGTGAGAAGACATAAATTAATTGTAATGGTACTTGATCTTGAAGAAATGGAAGAGAAACCTTCTAATAAGATTAAAGGTTTTTCTGAGCGTTTAAAAGCTATGTTTCCATCAATGTATTCTCATAGATGTTCAGAAGGTTGTGAAGGTGGTTTTTTTATGCGTGTTGATGAAGGAACTTGGATGGGACATATTATTGAGCATATTGCCTTAGAAATTCAGACGTTGGCTGGAATGGATACAGGTTTTGGTAGAACTAGAGGTTATGGTGAAGAAGGCGTTTACAGTGTTGTTTTTTCATATATTGAAGAAGATGTCGGTCGATTTGCGGCTAAATCTGCAGTAAGCATTTGTGAATCATTGATTTCAGGTGAAGAGTACGATTTAGAAGCTGATATTCAACAAATGAGAGAAATTCGTGAGGATGTTCGTCTTGGTCCAAGTACAGGATCTATTATTGAAGAGGCTACAAGAAGAGGAATTCCTTGGATTCGTTTAAATAAATACTCTTTATGTCAATTAGGTTATGGAGCAAATCAAAAGCGAATTCAAGCAACTGTAACAAGTGAAACAAGTAGTATTGGTGTAGAATTAGCATGTGATAAAGAAGATACAAAATACTTGTTAGAACAAGCAGAAGTAGAAGTTCCAAGAGGAGATATAATCCGAAGAGAAAGAAGTTTGAACGGTGCGTGTGATTATGTCGGTTTTCCACTCGTAATAAAACCGGTTGATGGTAATCATGGTAGAGGAATTACAGTAGATATTCAAAATTATGAAGATGCTTTAACAGCGTTTCATATAGCAAAAGAGAGTTCAAAAAGTGGCGTTATTATTGTCGAAAAATTTATTACAGGTCGTGATTTTAGATTATTAGTTATCAATAATCTGTTAGTTGCTGCTTCAGTTAGAACTCCTGCACATGTTATTGGTGATGGAAAATCATCAATACAAGAGTTAATTGCTATCGTAAATGATGATCCACGAAGAGGTTATGGCCATGAAAATGTGCTGACAAAAATTACTACTAATGAATTGACTCAAAAACTTATAAAAGACGCAGGTTATTCATTGGATTCTGTCTTGAAAAAAGATGAGCAATTAATCCTAAAAGATACAGCAAACTTAAGTACAGGAGGAACAGCAGAAGACGTAACAGATATTGTACATCCTGCAAATGTTTCTATGGTCGAGAGAATTTCAAAAATAATTGATTTAGATATTTGTGGAATTGATATTATGACAACAGATATTTCAAAACCACTTTCTGAAACTGGAGGCGCTGTACTTGAAGTAAATGCTGGTCCAGGATTTAGAATGCATTTAGCACCAACTTCTGGACTTCCAAGAAATGTAGCTGCTCCAGTTATTGACAAATTGTTTCCTAAAGGAAATACAGGAAGAATTCCTATTGTTGCAATCTCTGGTACAAACGGAAAAACTACAACAACAAGATTATTGTCTCATATTGCTAAAATGAACGGTTACAGAGTTGGTTATACAACAAGTGATGGTGTATATATTCAAAACAGATTGTTAATGACAGGTGATTGTACAGGGCCTTCAAGTGCAGAGTTTGTGTTGAAAGACCCAACAGTAAATTTTGCCGTCTTAGAATCTGCAAGAGGAGGATTGTTACGTGCAGGTTTAGGATTTAAACGATGTGATATTGGTATTGTAACCAATGTTGCTGCAGATCATTTAGGATTAAAAGGAATTCATACAATTGAACAATTAGCAAAAGTAAAAGCCGTGATTCCAGAAACGGTTTTGCCTGATGGCTATGCAGTTTTAAATGCTGATGATGAATTGGTTTATGAAATGCGTAGAAACATAGAATGTAATCTTGCTTTATTTTCGATGGATGAAAACAATCCACATATAAAAGCACTTCAAAGAAAAGGTGGAATTACTGCAGTTTATGAAAATGGATTTGTGACGATTTGTAGAGGAGAATGGAAAATGAGACTTATGAAAGCTGAAAATATTCCTTTAACCTATGGTGGGAAAGCCAAGTTTATGATTCAGAATGTTCTAGCAGCAGTATTAGCAGCAAATATTCATGGCATGAGTAATGAAGATATAAAAGCAGGATTAGAAACTTTTATTCCTTCTGCAGCACAAACTCCTGGAAGATTGAATTTATTTAAGTTTAATAATTTTAGTATTTTATTAGATTATGCTCATAATCCAGCTGGAATGAGAGCCTTGAAAACATTTGTTGATGAACTAGATGCAACAGTTAAAGTTGGAATTATTGCAGGAATTGGAGATAGAAGAATTGAAGATAATAATGAAATGGGAGCAATTGCTGCAGAAATGTTTGATGAAATTATTATTCGTCAAGATAAACGATTACGTGGAAAAACAGAAGAGGAACTTATCAAAATGCTGAATGATGGTATTGTCGGAAAAGATCCTAATAAAAAAACAACCATAATTCCATCAGAAAAAGAAGCTATTTTACACGCTGTTAAAAATGCCAAAAAAGGGTCATTAATTATTTTGTGTTCTGATGTAATTCCTGATGCTTTAGAGTTGGTAAAGGAATTAAAAGATAAAGAAATGAAAGGTCAATTACAATTTTAACATTATAATTTATTATAATAGAAATTAAGATTTAACGTTATTATAACATTGTAAAAAAACACTATTTGTTGGAAATAGCTGTAAAAATACTATATTTGTTAATTAGAAATATTCTTGAGGTACAGATGATTACAATAATTCATTTCTATTTTAAGTTTAATAAAACAAATAGATTTTAAAATTCATGGCAAAATTTGGAGAAATAATTAGTTCAAATATCCCAGTTTTAATAGATTTTTATGCTGAGTTTAAGGACACTACAAGCGATTTACACTCAGTATTAAGAGATGTTGCTGCTGCACTTGGAGATAAGGCTAAAGTCATCAAAATTGATATAGATAAGAATGAAATTTTGGCAAATGCACTTCGCATAAAGGGAAATCCAACATTTATTATCTATAAAGAAGGTGAAATGAAATGGCGTCAAACTGGAGAGCAAGATGCCAATACGCTTATCAATTTGGTAGAGCAATACGTTTAATCGTAAACCGACAATCACTTTTTTTCTACGAAGTTTAAAAATCAAATTGATTTAAAAACAAATCCTTTTTTACTAAAATGCGCCAAGACTTTTGGCAATACATATTTTAGATTTTCAGACGCTTTTATACTATCATGAAATACAATAACACTTCCGTTATTTGTGTTTTTCAAAACATTATTGAGACATTTTTCTTTTGATATTTTTTGATCAAAATCTGCAGATAGAACATCCCATAAGATTATTTTATACCCTTTTTCTCTTAATTTATTTGCTTGACTTGGTTTTATCTTCCCGTAAGGAGGACGGAAAAGTAGTTTTGAGTTTTGAGTTTTGAGTTTTGAGTTTTTCTTTTCATTTTTTAACTTATTGATGCTGATTGAATACTGCTGACTGAATACTGCCGACTGAATACTGTTTTCTGCTTCCTCAACATTTTTTAAATAAGTAGCATTGCTACTTTTCCAACCGTTTAAATGATTGTGAGTGTGATTTCCAATAGAATGCTCATCAGCAAGTATTTTTTGAAGAATTTTAGGATGGTTTTCAATGTTTTTGCCAATACAAAAGAAGGTGGCTTTTGCGTTAAACTCATTTAATGTTTTTAATGTCCATTCTGTAATTTCTTTAGTTGGGCCATCATCAAAAGTGAGGTAAATGATTTTCTTTGAAGTAGAAAAACTCCACGTATAATTCTTGAAAATTTGTTGAATTATACGTGGAGTTTTTGTTAGGTATAAAGATGACATACGTTATTCTAATAATTCACTAAATAACTGTAACTTTCTTATGTATTGATTTTTTAGAACTTCAGAGTATTCCTCTGTATCATAACGTATTGCAACCTTAACTAGCTGATCATATGCTAATAAATTACTTTCAATTCCGTCAAAAACCAATTCTAAATCTTTCTCATCAACCATACTGTATTCTACTAAATTTTTGTCAAATTCAGCAGTTAAGGAAGCAATAATTTCCCTTGCTTTTTTAGGTCTATTTGCTTCGTAATACATTTGCGGATAATCTGATTCAAACTGATAACGCAAAAATTTATATTCTTCAGGAATCGTATTTAGAAATGACTTTTTCAATTCATCTGAATTATGAAATAATGCAGTCGATTTATCCTGATTATTTAGTAAAGAAATGGTGTCTGTAAAAGTATTTACACTATTAGATTCATAGCGAATTGCTGTTTTTACCAATTCATTATACATCAACAAATTGTTTTCCATTTTGTCAAAAACAAGATTTTTATCATCAAACTGATTGTAATAATTTATGTTTTGCTCAAACTTTTCTTTCAATTCCATGATGACTTTATTTGCCTTTTCTGGCTTATTAAGTTCAAAGTAAGCATCAGGAAAACCAAGTAACATTCCGTAATGTAAAAACCCATCAACAGGCATTTTTTCCATTGCAGTATCTAATAATTCTTCTGCATCATCTAGTCTTTCTTCGTTTATTAAAGCTTCAACAGAGCGCACAATATTATTACGGAAAGAAACAGCATTTTTGCGTGTTTCTGGATCTAAATAAATTTCTCCGTCATTTATGTTTTTCCAATCAACACTAGACCAATAATCGTAGTTTATTTCTGCATCTACACGTCCCATATCAAATAGACTTGCGCCATTTAAAGGTGTTTTTATTGGCACTAATTTAAATGCCACACCATCTAATTGAAGGTAATCTTTCATCCAAAGGTACTCTTCATCTGCATTTGCACCACCAGTAAAGTAAATAGGACGTTCCCAATTATTATTTGCAATGATATCGAGCATCAAAATACGGTTTTTGTAAAGCGCTTGAGGGTCAATCTCAATATCTATATATGGCAAAATTAAATCAGCATCTTCTGGCTTTACAATACCATTTCTTAAAACAGCTTCTTTATCAACAGGAATTCTAATTTTATTGGTTGGATATGTTTTTTCAAACTTATCATTTATAGTTTCTACATATGTTATTTCATTATCACTTTGTAGCCAACGCATCAAATAATCAATAGAAATAATACTATCTTTTAGTTCAGGCACTTCAACAAGATATGCAATATCCATGGTACCATGTTTATAGTCGTCATGTGTTAATTGCGATGGTATTGGTGGCGCATCATAAGACGCGCGTTTCATTTGATCGATATACCAATCTGTAGCAAAAAGACTTGTATTTATGAGTTTGATATCAGTTCTATAATCCTCAACTTCTTGTAAATACCATAAAGGGAACGTGTCATTATCACCAATTGTAAACATAATAGCGTTTTCTTGACAGGAATCTAAATATGCTTTTGCATTTAAGTGAGATGTAAATTTATTTGAACGATTGTGATCATCTGCATTTTGGAACGCCATTAAAACCGGAACTGCCAATAAACAAACTGAACTTACTCCAATTGCTGCGATTTTCTTTGGCATGTAATTTTTTATTCCTTGATAAATAGATAGCACTCCAAAACCTATCCAAATTGCAAAAACATAGAAGGAACCTACAACCGCATAATCACGTTCACGTGGTTCAAACGGTTTTGGGTTGGTGTAAAATATAATTGCCAATCCTGTAAAAGCAAAGAAGAGTAAGAGTGTGTAAAAATTCTTTTTATCATATTTAAGTTGAAAAATTAATCCAATAAACCCAAGTATAAATGGCAAGAAGAAGTATGTATTTCTTCCTTTATTATTGGCAATATCGTCAGGTAAATTTGATTGAGTTCCAAGACGCATTTCATCAATAAACTTAATTCCACTAAGCCAGTTTCCGTCATGAATATCAAGATTTCCTTGAATATCGTTTTGGCGACCAACAAAATTCCACATAAAATAGCGTCCGTACATATAACCAAATTGATAATCGATCATGAATCGAACATTTTCAACAAATGTTGGTCTTCGTTTACTATTTTGAGGTATTCCAGCAATTGCTTTATAGTTTTTTACAACGCTTGGCGACGGATCGACCATTCGAGGAATAATTCCTTTATGGCGATCACTAAAATTAGGCTCTGTATTCTTATAGTCGTTTACAATTATGTATTTCCCTGCTTTATAGTCTTTTTCATATTTTGGTTTTCCGTCAACAAAAGGTTTGGCTTTGTCTTGCTCTCTTTTATAGTATAATGAATAGTACTTGTCATAAAAAACACTTGCATCACCATATTGTTCACGGTTGTAATATGCCAATAATTCTCTAGCACTTGAAGGATTGTTTTCGTTAATAGTTGTGTTAGCATATGCTCTAATTGGTAACATCAGCCAAGAAGAAAAACCAATCATAACAAACAATACTGATAATACTAATGTATTTGCACCAACTAAATTTTTCTTTCGCGTATAATTTAATCCGAAGTAAAAACCAACAATCAGTAATAGCATTGCGATGATAGACCCAGAATTAAATGGCAATCCAATTGAATTGACAAAAAAGATTTCTAAAACACTAAAGTATTTTAAGGTAAAAGGAAATAGAAATTTAAAAACAAACAGCAACATTGTGATTGAAGCAATATTTGCAAGTATGAATTTTGTTGGAGTAAGATCTTTGTAGTTTTTGAAAAAATAGATAAAAACAATCGACGGAATTACCAATAATGATAAGATGTGAACTCCAAAAGAGAGTCCGACTACAAAACTGATTAGTAACAACCATTTGTTTCCTTTTGGCTTGTGCATGGCTGCTTCCCAACGTAATGCTAGCCAAAATAACAACGCCATTAAAAAGGATGACATTGCATATACTTCACCTTCTACAGCGCTAAACCAAAAACTGTCGGAAAAGCAATATGCTAATGAGCCGACCAAACCACTTCCTAGAATTGCGTATGCCTTACTTGCTGATATTTCTTCAGTTTTAGTAACAACTTTTTTTCCTAATGCTGTGATTGTCCAAAATAAAAATAGAATTGTGAAAGCACTTGCTAAGGCTGACATAAAGTTGACCATATAAGCGATTTCTGTAACATCTGAAGTAAACATAGCAAAGAAAGCACCCAACATTTGAAATAATGGTGCTCCTGGCGGATGACCAACTTGTAATTTTACTGCCGTTGCAATATATTCACCACAATCCCAGTAACTAACGGTTGGTTCGAGAGTTAGTGTATAAGTGAATATTGCAATTGTAAAGACTAGCCATCCGAGAATGGTGTTTAGTTTGGTGTAATTAAATGATGGCATAGATAGTTTTTTGTCAAAGGCGAAATTACTAAAAATAAATCATGAAATAAAACGTAATGTTGCTAGTTTAAGTATATATAGAATGTTAAAAAACTCGTAATGAATAAAAATACAAAAAAATATTTGCTGAATTAAAAGATAACCTTAAATTTGCACCCGAAATTGTCCCATGGTGTAATTGGTAACACACCGGTTTTTGGTACCGACATTCAAGGTTCGAGTCCTTGTGGGACAACT